>JBEKZK010000028.1:0-14748 GCA_049509935.1 Xanthobacteraceae bacterium
GGATGGGTTGAGCTCTTGCGAAACCCATCGATGGGTTTCGCGGCGAAATCGGACAAGTGCCCGATTTAGCCGCTCTACCCATCCTACAGGCAGGTTTCATTGAATCGATCGTCCAGGTGCGGCGCCATCTCGGGCCGCGCCTTCAGGGCACTCGCCTGGCGGCCCAGGATCCTGGCGATGCGCTCGGGCGCGAAGCTCATGTCGACGAAGCCGGTGCCGACGTTGGCGACCTCGGAATACTCGGCGATCAGGCCGTCGCGCAGCCGCATGATCGCCACGCCTTCGAACATGGCGCGGGCACCTTGCGCCTCCGGCAGCAGCGACTTGTAGCTGAACGTGTAGCGGGCATAGAGGGTGCGGCCGTCGCACACCGGGTCGTGCATGTGCCAGCGAAAATCCGTGGCGGTCCGGTAGAACCAGTCGTCGATCATGTCGGCGATCTTCTCGCGGCCCGCGAACACCCCGTAGAAGACATCATGATAGACTCCGTCCTCGCAAAACAGCGCGGCGAAGCGCGCGCCGTCGCGCCCCTCGACGGCGTCGCAGAAATCCTCGAGCAAAGCGGCCGGATCCATGGCCTTCCTCCCGGATGTGTCGAGCTGCGCGCTTTGCGACGCGCCCGCCTGGGGCATAGACAAGCGGCTTTTGCGCCTCCGTCAAGTCCGGCTATATGGAACCGGCAAATCGACGGAGGGTCGGGAATGATCGTTGCGTCGCGGGCCTGGACGGCCGCACTGGTGCTGCTCGGAGCTCTTGTTGCGTCGACGGCGTCGGCCGCGGACCCGCGCGGCTCCTGGCTCACCGAAGGCGGCAAGTCGAAGATTCGTATTTCCGACTGCGGCGGCGCTCTGTGCGGCATCGTCGAATGGCTGAGGGAGCCCAACGACCCGGAGACCGGCCAGCCGAGGACCGACAAGCGCAATGCCGACGCCGGCAAGCGCACGCGGCCGGTGATCGGAGTGGCGATCATTCTGTCGATGAAGCCGGACGGAGCGGACAAGTGGTCGGGGCAGGTCTACAACGCCGAGGACGGCAAGACCTACAGCGGCAACATCACGATGCAGAACGCCAATGCGCTGAGACTCGAAGGCTGCGCGCTGGCCGGCCTGCTGTGCAAGGGACAGACCTGGACCCGGGCGGACTGAGTTTATTCGACGACGATCTGCACCGCCCGCGAGCCGTCGGGCCGCAGCGGCAGCTTCACCTGGAAACGATGGGCGCCCGGCTTGACCGGCCAGAGCACCGGCTCGTCCGGATCGCTCACGGCGAACGGCTCGCCGTCCACGTACCAGACGACCTGATCGACCCGCGGCTCGACGACGGCTTTCAGCACCAGGCGCTCGAGCGCGGGAGGGGTTTCGGGGTTGCGCCAGATCCGGCTGTTGTGCTCCGGGCTGGAGATCGAGATGCGCACGCCCTCCGCCGCGGCGGGAGCCTCGGCCACCGGGTAGCCCTCGTGCCTCGCCCAGGCGCGGTGAGCGGCCGGAATCGTCAAGGCGGAACGCTCGCCATTCGGATGCGGCTGCGCCGAGGCGGCGTCCTCCAGCGGCGGCACGTCGCCGGGGCGGACCCACTCGGTGAGCGTCGGTCCGCAAAGCCCGCCGCTGCGCTTGCCGCCGAGCGTGCAGAGCTCGATCGCCACCCGGCCGGCGGGCGGCGGAACCGCCGCGTCCCCCAGGTCGCCCGGACGGGTGTCGTGCAGCGCCAGCATGACGGCATGCGCGAGCCGCGCGGCCGACCCGACGCCGCTCAATTGCGCCATGGTGCCGGCATCGCCGCGCCCGAGCCACACGCCCACCAGATATCGTTTCGACCAGGCGACCGTCCAGGCATCGCGGTAGCCCTGTGAGGTTCCGGTCTTCACCGCCACCGGGAACGGATATTCGGTCGGCCCGTAGCGCGCAAACGTGGGCAGGCGCGCCATCGGGTCGGCGAGGAACGACGTGATCAGCCGTGCGGTGTCAGGCGACAGCACCCGGATCGGGGCGGTAGAAGGCTGGCCGTCGTACCAGATCAGATCGCCGAGACGGCCGTCGTCGGCGAGCGCCCCGTAGGCCCGCACCAGCCGCTCCAGCGTGGTCGGCAGCGACCCGATCGCCATGGAGAGACCGAATCTGTCCGGCGACGTCTCCAGATCGTGCAGGCCGAGATCGCGCAGGAAGCCGAACATGCTCTCCAGTCCCACCGAGCGCAGCAGATTGGTGGCGGGAACGTTGCGCGAGTTGGCGAGCGCCTGGCGCGGCAGCATGGGGCCGAGAAAATGCCCGTCCGCATTGTTGATCCCGGAAGATCCGTCGGGCAGATCGGCCAGCACATCGGTCGGCTCGATCACGCCGCGATCGAGCGCCAGCGCGTAGACGAACGGCTTCAAGGTGCTGCCCGGAGAGCGCGGCGCGCGGGAGAAATCGACGGCGCCGGCGCGACGGTCGCGATAGTCGGCGGAGCCGATGTCGGCCAGGACCTTGCCGCTCGGCCGCTCCACCACCATCACGGCCACCTGCTCGGCGCCGGAATGACGCCACGACTGAAGGAAGCGTCGGGCCTGCCCGGTGACCTGGCGCTGGATGTCGAGATCGAGCGTGGTGCGGATGCGCGGATCGCTCTGCTGCACCGCTGCGACACGGCCGAGCCGCGCCATCGCGTCGAAGCGGATCACCGCGTGCAGCGCGTCGGGCCGGCGCGACGGATGGGGCGGAGGCATGGCGGCGAGCTGGCGGTACGCCAGCGCCAGCTCGGCATCGGCGATGACATGCTGACGCGCCAACTCGTCGAGCACGCGCTGGCCCCGGCTCACTGCGCGCTCCAGGCCGTCGGCGTGCAGCGGGTTCATCCGCGTCGGCGACTGCGGGATAGCGCAGAGCAGGGCGATCTCCGCCCAGCTCAGATCCTCGACCGGCTTGTCAAAATACCAGCGCGCCGCATGCGCGACGCCGTGGCTGCCGTTGCCGTAGGGAACGAGCCGCAAATAGTGCGCCAGCACGGCCTCGCGGCCGAAGCGCAGGGTCAGCACGATGGCGGTCGCGGCTTCGCGGGCCTTCGCCCAGATGCCGCGCGCGGCCGGATGCTGCATGCGGGCGACCTGCATCGCCACCGTGGAGGCGCCCGAGCGCAGCGGGAGCGCCGCGAGGTTCTGCCAGACCGCACGTACGATCGCGATCGGGTCGACGCCCGGATGATCCCGGAAGCGCCGGTCCTCCAGCGCCAGCGTGGCACGCACCACGCGATCGGGCAGCCGCTGCATCGGCCAGTAGCCGTAGTCGAGCCTGCGCCCGTCGTTGGCGAGGGTCTTGACGCCGACCTCGGTGAGGAACGCGCCGTTGCGGTCGTAGAGGATCGGCGTCGCCGCAGGAGCAGTCAGCCGCGCCTCGCCGGCGATCTGCCAGGCGAACACGGTCGCGCCGACGAGCGCCGGCGCGCCGACGAGGGCTGCGCCGCGACGGACCGTCATCGGGCGCCGCTCCTGCTCAGCGTGAAACGACGATGCGCTGTCCGGCGCTCGCGCCATAGATCCCCGCCTGATACATGGTCTCCGCCTCGCCGGGCGGCTGAGTGAAGCTGCCGCGGATCAGCGCCCGGGTACGGACGACGAAGCGATAGTTGCCCTTGGGCAGGCTGTCATAGGCGAAGAACACGCGGTCGTCGCCGTACGACACCCAGGTCGGCGGCAAGGTCGGGCCCGACGACGGGGTGGCCTCGGCGGGCGCGGTGGCGAGCCCCGGGTTGAGCGGCTCGAGGCCGGCGGCGAGCGGCAGCGAGAACGCCACGTGGGTCCGGTCCTCGGGGTTGACCAGCTCCGCCACCTCCTCGATGACGTCGCCCACCTTCAGCTGAAGCGCGCCGTCCGCATCGGGCAACATCCGCTCGATCGGGGCGCCCCCGGCAGGCACGCGGTAGGACTGGCGCGTCACGACAAAGCCTTGCGCGATCGGCTGAGCGCGAGAGCCCAGCGTCGCCGGCTGGTAGCGGCTGTCGACGAGAGCGACGATCGCGGCGTTGCCGGCATGCTCGATCCGGGTCTCCGCCGGATCTCCGCTCGTGGAGACCGCGACCGGCGTGTCGCCGTCGAGCACCAGGCGCTCGGCCGCCGCGCCCCGCATCACCGTCATGGTCTGCCCTGTCGACGGCTTTTGCCACAGCGTGGCGAGCGCGCGGACCGCCGCCGCGTTGGCGTTGGTGCTGCCCCAGCCGGAGCCGTCGCTGATGCGCAGCAGGCCGTCGCGCAGCACCTCGAGACGCGGATCCTCGGGCGCTGCGAGAGCGACCGCGCGGGTGATCTCCGAGAGGCTCCTGGCCTCCGACGGCAGGATCACCGGATTGCCACCGTCTGCCGCCTGCCCCGCATAGACGAGGCGGCCGTCGCGCGACAGGATCTTCACCCGGCTCCACAATGTCTCGAGCAATGATCCGAGCATGCGTCTGTCGTCGCCGGGCAGGCTCGCCACCGCCGACGCCAGCTGCGCGACGCTGACATTGGGCATCGCGGCGGCGCGGCGCGCCAGCTCGGCCACGTATGCCTGCTCGAGCTTGCCGCCTTCGGCGAGCGCCGTCAGCGCCTCGACGCGCTCGCGCATCGCCTCGCCATCGAGCAGCCGCGCATAGTCCGAGCGCAGCGCCAGGCGCAGCACCTTGGCGAGACGCTCGCTCAGCGCCTTGTCGACCGGCTCGCCGGCCTTCTCGGCGGCGACGGCGAACCCGTAGGCCCAGGCGGTGAGCGAGACATTGCCGCGGGCGCGCGGCCAGAACGCCACCAGGCCGTCGGGGTCGATGCTCTGCTCGATGGCGCGCAGCGTGTTGCGCACATCGCCCGACACCCGGTCGCGAAGGCCGGCCGCCGCCAGGATCGGCGCGAAGGATTTGAGCGCCAGCGCCGCGCCGGCGAGCGCGATGCGCTGCTCGGTGCAGCCGAACGGATAGGCGACCAGATAGTTGAGCCCGGCGACGAGCCGCACCAGCGTCGGATCGGCCGCCAGCGTGACCGTCTGCACGAAGGAGCCGGGCCGCGGCGTCTCGGCGAGCGCCGGGATGCGCACGCTCCCGCCGGCCGGAAGGTCGACGATCTCGCGCCGGCGCACGGCTGAACGGTCGGGCCGCACCGGAAGGTCGATCTGCACGTTGTCGGCGGCATGGTCGGCGTCGCGCTGCAGCGAGAAACGCAGCCGCACCGTGTCCCTGCCGGCCAGCGGCTCCGCGACGGTCGCGGGAAAATCGATCCGGGCCGGACGGTTCTGCGTCCAGGAGAAGCGCTGCGCTCCAGCGCCATCGAGCACCAGGCCCTCGACCGCCAGGCCGGCTCGGCCGGTGCCGGTCGGGCCTTCGATGACGCGGCCGATCAGCCCGGCGTCGAAGGTGTCGCCGGGGCGCACGAAGCGCGGCAGCGCGGGTTGAGCGACCAGATCCTGACGAACCAGCATCTCGCCGGTGGCGTAGCCGAAACGGTCCGGGCCGCTGATCGCCTTGGCGCGCAGCTTGAACACGGTCAGCGAATCCGGGAGCCTGACCTTGATCTTGGCGACACCGTCGGCGCCGACCACGACCGTGGGCAGATAGATCGGCACCGGGGTGAAATTCTTGCGCACCGACACGTTGTTCTCGGTGCCCCATTCGTCGAGCGCCTCGTCGCCGCCCGGCACCTCCTCGAGCGGGATGACGCCGAACGCCATGTTGCGGGTGTCACGCGCCGCCATCCTGGTCGGCCGCTCCACGATGAAGCTGGGCAAGGGATCGAGCGGCCGTTCCTTGGCGAGCGACAGCACGGCCTGATCGACCATCCAGAACGTCGCCTCGCCGGCAACCGGCTGGCCGAGATCGTCGGCGAGCCGCAGCGTAACCTCGATCTCCTGGCCGGGCCGCGCCTTGTGCGGGTGGTCGAGCCCGACCGTCACGATGTTCTTGACCGGCGTGACCGTGATCCACTTCGTCGCCGCGATGGTGACCGGCTTGCCCTGATCGAACGGTGCGCCGGCATCCCGGCCGGTATCGGCGAGGCGCCCGCGCATGATCAGCAGATGCACGGCGAGCCTCGGCATGTCCTCCGGGCGCAGCCGCAGCGGATAGCGGCCGAAGCCGTTCGTGATGTCGACCCAGTCGTAGCGGAACCGCCCTTCGGGCTGCTCGACGACGGCGAGCGCCCGCGCCGTCTGGAACGGACTCTCGATCAGCAGCGTCGCGGTCTCCCCCGGCGCATAGCTCTCCTTGTCGGTACCGATGGTCGCGGTCTGCGCCGGCGGCCGCGACCAGGTGACCGGTGTGTCGCCTCCGACGAAGAAGTCGACGGTGACCTGCTGGCGGCGGCCGACGCGGTCCACCGCCTCCACCTGCACCAGATAGACGCCGGCCTCGCGTGCCTCCAGCGAGAGCCGCTGGGGCTCGGCCGTGCTGATGAGCTTGCGCTCGACCACGGTCTCGTCGACCACCTCGGTCACGTATTTGGCGGCGCCCTGGCTGAAGTCGCTGGCCTGCAAGGTCGAGACCCAATTGCGCCGGATGAAGCGCACCGTCATCGGGACTCCGGCAAGCGGCTCGCCGACCGCATTGACCGCAAGAATGTCGGGCTCGACCGTGCCGGATCTCGCCACATAGCGCGGGACCTTGACGCCGAGCACGAAGGCCGGGAGCGCCACGACGGATCGCAGATTGCGCACCTGGATGTCGTCGTCTCCCGTCACCGTGGCTTCGATCAGATAGCGCCGCGGTTGCGCGGTCGGCTCGACCGTGGTGTCGAAGGTGATGCGCGCCGAGCCGCTGGCGTCGGTGCGCGCCTCGCGCTCGAGCACCGGCGTCGAGCGGAACTTGCCATCCGACGAGAAGCGGGCGTCGGTCGAGAACAGAAATCCATCACGACCCGGCGGCGTCCACGCATGGGGGAACTGGGTTGCACGGAATTTCACCGGACGATCCGCGACCAGGCCGCCGGCGAAATAGCGCGCCACCAGATCGACCGAAAATTCGTCGTCGAGCGCGACCCGCTCCGGACCGTTGAGCAGGACCTCGAAGGTCGGCAGCCGATAGGCCTCCTTCTTGAACGGGACCTGGCCACAGGATTTCGCCGCGGCGGCGCGCTCGTCGTCATCGCCGTCCTGCGCCGGGTTGTCTGATGTCTGCGCGCCGTCGGGCTCGTATGTCGCCGTATAGTCCCCGGTGGCCGGGGTCGCGACATCGAGCTTGTGATAGAGGTTGCCGCTGGCATCGAGCTTGATCGGGATGCGCCATTCCTGATTGCTCGGACCGGTGACCAGCAGCGTGCCGCTCCCGGTGGCGAACGCCAGCTTGCCGGCCAGATAGGTGCGCACGTAGCCCTTGATGTGAACCGGCTCCTCCGGCCGGTAGATCGGCCGCTCGGTGAACAGGTGGCAGAGCGTGCGCCGCGCCTCGCCGCGGTTGCGGCGTGGATCGACCGTCCACGACAGCCAGAGTTTTTCCGGCCTGGTCCAGTTCTCGGCGGAATATTCCGAGGGTCCGTTGCCGGGCTCGAGCACCAGCGTGTCGAGCCCCTTGGTCACCACGATGCGCTTGATCTCGGCCTCGGTGCGATCGGCGGTCGACCAGGTGAAGCCGCCGTCCGCATCGGTGAGCCCGCGCGCCAATGTCACGAAGCTCTTCTCGCGCACCCCTTCGAGCCGGATCTCGGCGCCGGCGATCGGACCCACGGTGGCAAGCGAGGTGACGGCGAAGCGGACGCGGCTCGCCTCCTCGACCGTGCTCAAGGTGAGGTCGGTGACCTGGACACGGAGCCAGTGACGTTTTCCCCCGTCGACGGCGCGCAGTCCCACCAGATAGGTGCCGGGCTGCTCGGCGCCCGCGATCTTGGTGAAAAGCGGTTTGAGATCGATGCCGAATTTGGCTTTGGCGCCGCCGCGCCGGATCGGCAGCGGCAGCAGCTCTGACACGGCGGGTGACCCGAGCGCCTTGATGCGCGCCGCGATGTCCTGCCCGGTCGTATCGTCGGTCCTGGTCCACCGCCCGGGCTCGTTGCCGGGCAGCGGCGGCGATTCATCATCGCTCGTCTCGACGCCGGCGCGCGGGAACGGCCAGAAATCGCGCGACAGCGGATCGACCGCGTAGATGCGCACGTCGGCACGCTCGTAGCCGCCGCCCCGCAGCGGCACCAGTTGCGGGCCGAAGCGCTCCGCGATGCCCTGGCTGGCGTCCCATTTGAGGCTCGGGGTCTCCGGCGCGAAGGAGAATTTCTGCACGAAGGCGGGACCCTCGAGCAGCCGGTTGCGCTGGTCGCGGATGCTGCCGGGCGCGATCCGCAGCTCGTAGACCGTATCGGCGAGGAATTTGCCCGCTACCTGAAGGCGCGATGCGTCCGGCTCGATCGCGAGATCGTCGACGGCTGGCGTGATGCGCAGCACCTCGCGGGCGCGCACCACGTCGAGCGTCTCCGGCCGCGCAGAGAAACCGACCGCGATGCGCCGGCGCGCCGCCTGGGTGCCCGGGCGCTCCGCGTCGTCGGCGGACGACGCCGCCGTGCCGAATTGAGAGCACTGCATCACGCCGTCGACGGTGTCGCGATCGAGCCCGCGCCCACATCGGGTGCCGGTCACCGCGAACGGGACCGCGCTGTGCAATTGCAGCTCGAAGATCTGATCGTCGAGCCCCGGCTGGTCGGACAGTTTCAGCCGCACAACCACGACGCGGCCGTCGGGCACCGCCGTCTTGAGCTTCAACAGATAGGTCTGCTTGTCCGAGTTCCTCGCCCGCTCCACCGGCTCGACGGAGACATCACCGGCGCCGAGAATCTGACCTCCGCCGCCGCCCGTCCCCGGGGTCGGGCGCAACTCGATGGTCAGCTGCCGCGACAGCGCCCCGACGTCGACCGGATCCTCGAAGGTGAGCGCGATCTGATCGAGGTCGGTGATGCCGTCCGCCTGATCCGGGGGGCTGGTGGAGACCGGAACCGGAAGCAGCGGGATGAGGCGCGCACGCGCGCCCTCGGCAGCGATCTCCACGGGCTGCAGCGGCTTCCACGCATCGGCGGGACGAAACTGCAGGGCACGCGAGCCGAGCCATTGCCACGCCCCTGGCGTCGCCGGCTGCATGGTGACGAGCCGCTCGGGCGCGTCCTCGGGCCCGCCGGCGGCCGGGCCGACGTCGCGATCGAAGAACAGGGTGACCGGATCCCAGCTGCGCAGAAATCGCTCGGGCACGATCCGGGCGCCGTCCGCCCGCTGCAGGCGATCGAGCTGAGGCGGCGTCTGCGCGGCAGCGGGCGCGGCGACGGCGGCGAGCGAGAAAGCAAGCGCCAGATACGGAGCAAGCCAATTCATGGACAGGTCCTCAACGTGGGCCGGTGGGGGTCAGGCCGACCATCTCGAGGTATTGCGCGGCGACCTCGGGCGGCGGCCCGGACGGTGCCGGCACGGTGCCGACCACGGCCGGGCGCACCATGATCGTGTTCCCGTCGGCCGGCGCGCGCGCCTCGATCAGGTAGCGGCCGGGCTGCAGCCGCCTGAGCTGAGCGACGCCGTCGCCGACGACGTTGCCGGACGTGTCCAGCAGCCGCACCGCGGCGCGGTCGGGCTCGGAGCGAATACCGACGCCAACCGTCGTGGTCCGCGTCACCTCGAAACCGAACAGCGCGGTGGCGCCGGGCGCGAGCGGCCGCGGATCGCCCAGACCATCGGAGATCTGCACGATCGGCGTCGCGGTCAGCTCCAGGGCGCCCGCCAGCGGCCCGTCATGCGGCGAATAGAGTCGCAGCTCCGCGGCGCCGGCCGCAAGATAGCGGTGCAGCTCGGCGCCGACCGGGAACAGCAGGGGCTCCGCCGCCGCCTCGCCCTGGCGCAGCGACAGGATCACCGGAGCCGTGGTGCGGACATGCAGCAGCACCGGCGTCGATCCCTCGAGGGTCAGCGCCATCGCGTCGCCTTCGAGCCGGACCTGCTGCGGCGGCTCGATCGCCTTCGCGGCGGCAACCGGCCACGGCGACAGGTCGCCGCGCTCGAGCCAGAACGCCACCAGCCCGGGCCCGTGGTCGACAGTCAGCTCGCCGCTCCCGGGCACGATCAGCGATGTTCCGCGCAGCACGGCGCCATTGTCGCCGACGAACATGGCGGTGCCGCCAGCGACCACCAGTCGGTCGCCCGCCGCCGCGTCGATGGCGACCACCAGCGAGCCGGCAGCGCCAAAAAAGCGTTTGACCACCGCGCCGGCCGCCAACCGCCCCTCGTCGCCCGGCGACGGCGTGAGCATGATCGATACCGGAGCCGGCTTCTCGCCGGGATTGATCAGGACGATGTCGGCGAAGCTGCCAGTCAGCGTGCGCGTCACCGGCTCGTTGCCGCTCCACACGGTGGACGATCGCGAATCCGTGGTGGTCGCGACCGCGGCGGCGCCCGCCGCGAGACTGATCTCGAGCTGTTGGCGATCGTGACGCAGCCTGACGGGTTGCGCGGTGTGCGGCCCGAGCACGGCGAAGAGCTCGGCGTCGGCCGACGCGGCCGGCCGCGTCGTGATCTCGGCGGCCGTCAGGCGGACGCGCAACGGCTCGCCACCGCCGGCATTCCAGACCTCGAGCTTGCCACCGCCGCCCAGCGAAAACGCGCTGCCCGGCGCGACGCCCATGCGGTGTCCGCCGCCCAGCCCGGGCTGCCCGAAGGTCGAATCGGCGCGCCAGGCGTATGCGCGATCATTCGCCGCCACCGGCACCGTTGCGCGCTCGCCATCATCGAGGGTGAGCGCGATGTCGCCTGGACCTGCCGACACCGGAGCGATCCCGACCGTGACGGCCTCGCCGGCGCGCGCGAGCAGCCACAGCCGCTCGGATTGCGGCACCAGCACGCCCGCGTCAGCCGCGCGCAGGACGCGGCCCGGCGCGGAGCCCTGGCGCAATCCGGCGACGCGCCCGGCGAGCGTGACGAGCCCGGCCGACGGCGTAGCGACCAGGGCGACGCTGCCCGGCGTTGCGATGCCGTCGATGCCGAACGGCTCCAGCGTCACGGCTCCGATTGGCTGTGCCGGCATGCTCACGCTGCGCGCCGCGATCGTGATCGGCGCCGAGCCGCCGTCGATCGCCCACACCGAGAGCCGCCATGGCCGGCGGACATCGCCATCCGCCGGTGCGGCGATCACGGCGGATTTGTCTCGCTCGAACCCGATCGTTTGCCAGTGGCCGTCGGCATCCTGGCGCTCGAGCGAGGCCACCAGCTCGGCGTTCGATTGCGCCGCCACAACCAGCAAATGCCCGGCATCGATCGCGGGAAGCGCGAATTGATGCACCTGCGGGCCCGCCACCTGACGCGAGCCGACGACAGGGAGGTCCAGGGGCGGGGACGACGTCGGCAGATCGAGCATGACCTCGACGGCACCGGCGCTGTCCTGACGGGACTCCTCGTCGGCGTTCTCGCCCTCGGTCTTTGCGTCGGACCGCGCCTTGTCCTTGGGCGAACGCCCGGACAGCTCCAGCTGATAGGCCCCGGCGGCGAGCTTGCGCGACAGCCCGATGTTCCAGTCATCGGTGCGCCCCGCGATCAGTTCCAGCACGCGCCCGTTCTGGTCCTTGAGCACGCCTCCGAAGTCGGTGCGGCCGAAGCTGGTGAGGCTGACGGTTCGATCCTCCGCGATGGCGAACGGAATGGTGGCCGGCAAGTCGACGAAGCGCGGCACGCCGGGCTGCAGCTCGCTCGACCGCAGGGTGAGCTGGTAATCGAGACGATCGTTGCGGCCGAGACTGCGCGCCTCGATGAGGTAACGGCCGGCCGGCAACGGCCCGGCGAAGCCGCGTTTGAACACGATCTTCGCGACCGCCCGCGGCTCGCCGTCCTGACGGACGAGATCCGCGATCATGCCGTCGCTCACGTCGAGCACGATCCGTGCCGTCCCCAGCAGGGTGAACGCCCAGCGGTCGGGAATGCGCTCGGCGTCCTTGGTCGGCGGCTCCCGCCACTGGAATGTCTGGACCGTGTCGAACGGGATGTCGTGCGGGCCGTGACCCTCCGGCTCGGCAGGCGGCAGGACCCGGCGCAACCGCGCCACCACACGGGCGTCCACCGCGTGCGGGAGCACGACCAGGCGATAGCGCCCCGGCTCGAGCTGGCGCTCGAGCCGGGTCATCTCGCCCGGCGCGGTGATCGGCCAGCCCTCGGAATCCTCGAGTCGCGCCGCCAGCGAGCGGCCGAGCCCATAGAGGTCGAGGCGATAGGTTCCGGCTTCGGCCACTGCGATCGGCATGGCGGCGCCGCGGCCCTCGGCGAGGCTGGCGCGAACGCTGCCGCCCGCAACCAGCGTCGCCGTATCGATCAGCGGGGCCGGCATGGCAACAAGGCCCAGGTGCCCGGACGAATCGGATGCCGACACCGTGACCCGATACGAGCCGGCGCGCAGATAGCTGTGCAGCAGGGCATTGTGGCCCGCGCCGCCGCCGGCCGCCCGATCGAGCTTCGGCAGGAACCGAGTCGCGATGGTGGCCGCGGTCTTCAGGCGGCCGAGCGTCTCGATGCGGTGCAGGCCGCCTTCGCCGACGTCGAGGCGGAAGCTGCGCTGCTGGTCGCGGCCGAGGTCGAAGAACCTGGGCGTACCTGGCTGCAGGAGTTCGAGATCATTTTCCTGTGCGATCGCCGGAACCGGATCGCGTGACTCGGCGCGCGACCAGGAGATCACCAGCAGGCGCGGCTGCCCGGCCGGCGGGATTCGCACCGTCAGGGTGCGGCCGTCCTTGTCGACGGCCTCCTGGACGAATGTGACTGCGACCGGAGAGCCGCTGGGCTCGGATACCGTGATGGTCCCGCCGTCGGGCACGCGGACCGCAATGTCGAGCGGTTGAGCGGCGCGGGCGTCGGCGTTCACCGGCGGAGGCAACGGAACGGCCGGCCCGGTGGGCTGGCCCCGCGCCGGCTTGCGCGACGGCGGCGGCGGTGTCTGCTGCGGCCCCGCCGGCCGCGCGACCTTTTCTGGCGCAACGGCCTGCAGCACGACCAGCGGCGCCGCCGCGAGATCGATCGGCACCGCGCGTGCATCGACGGCGGTCACCAGCTGCGGCGCCGTGTTGACGAACACCTGGTAGCGCGCGGCCTTGTCGAGATCGACGATTCCCAACGGGATCGACGTACGGGCCGGCGACGCTGGCGTCGGGTCGGGAGCGAGCCCAGGCTGGCCGAACGTGAGATCGAGAATGCCCACCGCATCCTTCACCGGCTCGATCTTGAGCATGTACCAGCCGTGCTCGACATCCCAGGTCAATGGCAGTCGTCCGTCGGCACGCGGCGCCGTCGTGGCGAGCAGAGGCTCGAGCGACACCCGCACGCCGGGCCCGGAGGTGCGCGCCGCAACCGGGCCCGCGGCGGTCACCTCGAACACGATGGTGGTGATGCCGCGCAGATTGAACGATCGCCGCCATGCCTGTCCGGGCGCGATGCGCGGCGCGCTCGACGCCACCACGGTGGCGGTCCGGCCCTCGAAACGGGCGAGCACGACGGTGGCCGGGACCTCGTCGCCGCCTTCTCCGGCGACGTCGACGGCGATCAGGTGCGGACCGGCGCCCTCGAGGCGCAAGGAGGTCGCGGGCCGCATCGCGCGCAGACGGAACGTTTGTCCTTCCGCGCCGGCGACCTCGATGTGGACCGGATCGCGACCCGCCGGGAGATCGACAACCGCCCTCGGCTCGCGGCTGTTCCGGGCGATGGCTGCGCTCTGGGCTGGCGCGGTGCCACGCGACGCCGTCAAGCGTGCGACCGCCGGCTCGGGCAATTCGACCCGGACCTCGGTCGCCGCCGGCGGAGCCTCGAACATTGCCGAGCCGAACGGCCCGATGACGCCGTCGACAATCCCGCTCGCGAGGCTCTGCGGCGCACCGACCCGGATGTGAAACGGGCTCGTCGAATCGCCGTTCGCCCACGGCAGCTGCGATCCCCCGTACGCGGTGACGAGGTAAAGGCCCGGCTCGACCGCGCCGTCGAGCCGGGCCCGTGTCAACGGCCGCCCGGCCCTCGGCTCGATCGCGCCGAGCACGGGCATCAGATCCACCAGATCCCTGCCGTTGCGCCACAGCCGCAGGTCGGCGAGCGCCCGTCCCACGCCTTCGACCGAGATGTGGCGCGCGGCGCCGACGATCAGCCAATAGGACCGCTGCTGAAAGTCGCCGAGCGGCGCGCCGGCCTGTCCGCCGCGGAGCAGCGTCGCGGAGGCGGGGTCGGCATCGCGGAACGGCTGAACCACGAGCCGTGCGTCGCCTTGCGCACCGGCCGCACCGAAGCTGCGGATCTTATAGGTGCCCTTGTCGAGCAGGACATCGAGGCGTCCATCACGCACCCCTGCCTCGCCCGCCACATCGCCCGGGCCCGCGATCATGTCGACCAGCTGCAGCGCGACGCCGGTACGGCTGTCGGCGCGGATCGCGAAGCGGCCAGGCACATCGACGCTCAGCAACACCTCGCCGTCGCGCGATGCCGGCACGGTGCCCGATCCGAGCCGCGCGCTCGGGGCGGCCGGCGCCGGCGGAACGACGTCGTCGGAGACCGCAGCCGGTCCCGGGAGTGGACTGTCCTCGGCCAGGACCATCGACGACCGGCACGTCGCGTCGGAGCAGCCGATGCCTCCGGCCCGTGCGTCACCGATGAGGAGAAGGACGGCGAAAACGATCAGCAGACGGCGTTCGGTCCCGATCATGCCCTTGCCCAGACAGTCGACCAGTGCACCGATTCCGAAGTTCGCATCACTTGGCGACATCCTCCGGTGCGAACTTCGGAATCCAAAGGTGCACTAGCAAGTCTATGATTCTAGTGCGGCTTTTAGGATTTGAAGTTCCTATGA
>JBEKZK010000280.1:0-6008 GCA_049509935.1 Xanthobacteraceae bacterium
ATCCACAAGAACCCGATCGCCTTCGAACGGATATATCCCGCGGAGATCAAGCGACTCTTCCTCCAATCGTTCACCACCGGGCTGCGCTACCCGGGAAAGCGCGTCCTCGAATCGGAATGGCGGCACGCCTGCGAGGATGCCATCGATCTCATCTTTTCCTGTCAGTCCTGCGGCAAGCAGAATTTCTATGATCCGGCGATCAGGAAGGCGGGCGCCAGCCAGAATTGCTGGCGCTGCAAGCGCGTCCTCGTCATTCCGCCGCGGATCGCGATCCCGCGCAAGAACCGGGCCGATGCCCTGGTCGTGGTGAGCAACGAGACGCGATTGTACGGCTATCACATCGGCTCGCAGGGCAATCGCGACGGCTTGATCGCCGTGGTGACCACCAATCCCAACAACCGGTCGCAGATCGGCCTGCAGAATCAGACCGAGGATACCTGGAATCTGACGAGGCCGGACTCGACCATCGTGGCGATCCCGCCCAAGGTCTCGGCCCCGGTGGTGAGCGGCAACAAGATCGCCTTCGGAGTCACGACGGGCGACATCGAGGCGTGACCGCGCGGCGGGATGCGGCGACGAACGGTTCGTTGCCATGACGGCGATCGACGAACTCGGCGAGGCCGGCGCTGCGGCCGCGATGGCGCGCAGCCGCGAGCTCGCGGAGGCGGTCGATCCTCCGTGGGTCGAGGAGGTCGAGCGCACCTGGCCGATGCCCATCGCCCACGAATATTCGCGGTTCAGGACGGAGCTGCGTCGGAGCGCCATCGCGTCCATTCTCTGGCAATTCAAGGATCTCGCCGAGGTGCTGATCCGCTTTCCGGGTCTCGTGCTGGCGGCCGAGGTGATCGAGCGCGGTACGCCCGACCAGCAGCTCCGGGTCCGGAGCCGGCTGGTTTCCGGCCCCCTGACGCTGGGAACCTGGTTGCGGCTTCTGCGCGACGAGCTGTCGGCCGGCATCGTTGCCGATCCGGCGCGGTTCCGGCCGTCATGCGTCGCGATCGCCCGACAGGTGATACAGGTCGATGCGCAGCACAAGACCGGCGTCACCGAGTGGGGGCGCTTCCTGGCCGACCTCGTCCAGTGGCGCAACAGCGATTTCGGTCATGGCGCATTTCGCCTCGACCCCCGCGAGTACCTGCCGGGCCTGGAGACGCTGGTCGGTCGGCTCAATCGACATCTCGCCGCCCAGGCGGCCGGCCGGCTGTGGCACGACGTCTGCGTCGCGACGGCGGACCGCGGGGTGGCGCTGACCGGTGCTGCCCGGCCCGACCTCGGCACCGCGGCGGCAGGCGGGGGCGACGAGGAGACCGCGCTGTTTCTGCACCAGGACTCGACGTCGCAGCCCCTGCGGCTGTCGCCCTTCATCGCGCTGCGCAGGTGCCGCGTGTGCGGGAGACGCGATGTCTTCTGCTACGACGGCCGCTCCGGTACGAGCTTCGGCTTCATTGATTTCGCCACTGGCCACGCCTTCACGCTGGCGGCGCATCGGGTGCCCGATCTCGCCAATGTGATGATGGCGCCGGCCATCGTCGACATCGAGGGCGGCGACCTGGACGATGCCTTCAGCGACACCGGCATCGAGGCCGCGCTCGACGTCGCAACGCTCCGGGCGCGCTATGAAACGCCGAGCTACCTGCGCAAGCCGGTCGCCGATTTCGTGCGCAATCGATCACGGGGCGTCGCCTGGCTGCGGGCGCCCGGCCAGACCGGCAAGAGCATGCTGGTGCGCGGCCTCGCCGAGCCCGATGAGGTCGGCGAACCGCCGCTGCTGCCCGACCTCATGGTCGCGGCATTTCACATCCGCCGCGAGTTCCGCTTCTCCGCCATCCAATTCCAGGAGTTCCTGGAAATCGATCTTGCCCGCGATCTGCTGCAGATCGCCGGCCGCCACCGGCGGATCGGCTTTGCGCTCGACGCGGCCGACCGGCCCGCGGCTTTGGCGCAGTTCCTGGCGCTCGTCATGCAGGCAACGAGGCGCACGGAGCGCCTCCTGATCTGCCTCGACGGTCTCGACGAAGCGCCCGACGGCTCGGAAATCATCGATTTTCTGCCCCGGGCGGCGCAACTGCCGGACAGAGTCTATCTGCTGCTGACATCGCGGCCTCTCGCCGACTGCCCGCCGCGATCGGCGCAGCTGCTCGAGCGCGGACCCGGAGGCGATCCCGATGTCATGATCGTCCAGGTGGACCTCGACGAGACGGCATCCGATCCTGCGAGCGCAGGCTATCGGGCGACGGTGCGGCGCTATTTCGACCGCGCGACCGAGCCCCTGCTGTTGGGCCGCCTGCGCGCCGGGCTTTCGGCCGTGGTCGAACGGCGGACGACGGGCAAGACCGTTGTCTGCCGCGATGATCTGTCCAAGGCGCTTCCCGCGCGCATCAGGGACCGGGTGCGCGCCGACTGGCAGGAGCTGACCTCGGGCCTCGCGATCTCCAGTCCGCCCGCCGCCGACCGTCTGGCGATGGTGGTCGAGCCGATATTGGCCGATGCGGACCGCACGTTTGCGGATCTGTGGCGGGCGGCCGACGGGCGTTTCCAACTCCTGTCACACCTCACCCAGCTCTATTGCGATCGCGGCCTGACCGCCGTGGACATCGCGGCGTTGCCCAAGGGCAGCCTCCTCTACCATCGGTACTTCGAGCTCATCGAGCGGTCGGCGGGGGCCGGCAAGCTCTGGGACCTGGTGCTCCGCATCATCCTGCTGGTCGCGGTGGAGAGCGATGCGGCCGAGTGGATGCGCCGGGAATCCTCCCAGGTCTGGCGCCGCATGGACGGCGGCAGCGATCTCGCCGCCCTCGCACGGCGCCTCGGCATGACCGGGCGGCCCGCACGGCTCGCCCTGCTGCTGTTCGAGCTCAAGGAGATGTTCCTGGTCCGGCGCGGGGCCGGGGTCCAGCGCTATCACCCGGCGAGCGGAGACATCGTGGCAGTCATCCGGGAGCGCTGGCCGTCCCAGCATGCGGCCGCCCATCGGGATCTGGCGACACGCAACCTGGACCTGCTGGCGGCGGCCGGCGATCCCGCTGCGCCTGCCGACGAGGAGCTGTGCGCCACCGTCGCTCACGCCGCGCTCTGCGGCCTGCGGCACCCGGGTCTCGATGTCGGTGGCCCGCTTGCCACGCTGCTCCTCGGCCGGTCCGCAATCGCCCACGACGAGAGCAGGGAGCACGATGCAGTCGCGCTGACGACCGCCGGCGTCGAGCTGGCCGGGCGGCAGTTGCGGCTTTCATTCGACCTTCGCACCGCCGCGTTTCTTCCGCTTCAGCTGCGCCATCGGGCCATGGCCGGACTCGCCGCCGGACGGGTGTCGCAGGCCTTTCGCGACGTCGAGGACGCCGCGAGACTGCTGGACGCGCTCCGCGACATGGTCGACAGCGCCGGTCGCATTCGGGTCGACCGGGACATCGCGCTGACCCTCGGCGTGCGCGCAGATGTCCGCACCACGCGCGGAGACTGGCACGCGGCCTCGGTCGACTATACGGAGGCGATCGATCTGCTGATGCGGACCGATGCCGAGCCGGGGCTGCCCGACGCACGGCCGCTGCTCGCGACCCTGCTTCACAACCGCGCCCGCGCTCGCGGCCTGCTCGGGCAGGATGACGAGGCCCGGGCGGACATCGATCGAGCCGTCGCGCTGCTCGGCCCGGCGATCGATCCGGGCCGTGCCGGAGATGCCGCCGACCGCGCCCGCGTCATGCTCGCGCAGACCCTGGTCCTGCGCAGCGTGGCCAACTTGCGGAGCGGCGACGGCGTCGCCGCCCTGTCCGATGCCGAGGGCGCCGTCGGCCTGCTGCTGTCGGGCGAGGTCGATGTCGGCGCGCTGTCGGCCGATCATCTCGACGTCGCGGCGGGGGCGCTGGCGCAACTGTGTCGCGCCCGCGGCGCGCGACGGGATTTCGATAGTGCGCTGCGGGCCGCCGAGGACGCCATGCATCTGCGTCTGGCTCTGCGCGAACGGGTCGGACCCGACTGTCCGCCGTCCATGCTCGCCGCACTGGCGCAGGCGCGCCAGGACCGCGGCCTGGCGCTGCTCGGTGCTGGCCGGCAGGCCGAAGGTCTCGCCGATATCGATGGGGCCATCGAGCTCGGCGAGGCCGTCGGACGGGCAGCCGGCCCGGACTGGGAGCCGAGCCACCGCGACGCGCTCGGCGGGTTCTATGCCTGCCGGGCATCATTCGCGTCGGTCGGCGGCGACCCGGCCCGCGCAGCGGCGGATTTTGCCCGCGCCGATGAACTGGGGTTCGACCGTCGCGAGCTCGCCGACATCCTGTCCGCCGACGTCGCGCAGCTGCCGGTCGGGGAGTGAGACTGGAGATGTCACGGCGAGCGGCGCAGCACCTTCGCGGTGCCCGCCGCAATGCCGCGGAGTCTGGTTTGCACCAGGTCCGCCGGCTCCCGATGGCTCGCCGGATCGGCGAACAGGTTGAGCAGGAGCTCGAGCGCCGTGAAGCCGAGCGCCACGATGAGCGCCAGCCCGAACATGACCAGCACGACCGTGACCAGGGCGCAGAAGGCGCCCCACACCAGCATGACGACGACGAGGATCGGTATGAGAATGAACCCGAGCAGACCGAGCCCGTCGAGACTGGGGAACAGATGCAGCATGCGCTGGAGCAGGCCGAGCTGGTAGATATAGCTTTCGAGCCATACCGCCAGCGCGATGAGCAGCCCCAGCACGGCTTCGGCAAGGCCCGTCTTGATGATACGGTTTGCGTCGGGCATTTGCATGGCGCGAGCCCTCCAAACTACGTCCCATCCGTCTGAGCGCGATCGAGCGTGACCAGGATCGGGCTGCGCGCCGGCTGATCCTTGAGGTAGACGATGGCCGGGTAGTCCCCCGCCGGGAGCACGTACAGATCGGCGGTGGAGAAATAGGGAATCTGCTGTTTGGCGATCTGCAGCCCGGCCACCCCGTCGGCGCCCGCTGTGGTCACCGAGAAGCTCGAGCGATCGCGCGTCGGCAGTCGCTCGATGAAGTGCTGGGCGGTGGAGCCGACCAGCGATCCGAGATAGATCTGGGTGCCGATGTTTCCCAGGAGCTCGCGGATCTGCCGGTCGGTGCCGATCTGGTCGAGCGCCTGATAGACCACGACGCAGCCGGCCTCGGCCTCGCGTGCGTACGACACGTACTCGTTGGTCTTGAAGTTGCGGATGCGGCGGGTCTCGTCGAGCAGCAGCAGCACCGGCTTCAATCGGCCGCGTCCGGCGTGGCGCATGCGCTCGTAGAGCGCGTGCTGCAACTTGACGATCGCGAGCGTGAGCAGGGTCTGGGCTTCATCGAGCTCCTGCTCGCGCGCCGCGATGATGACCGTCACCTGGTCGTTCGACGGCTCGAGCGCGGCGTCGAGCCCGGCCAGCCGCTCGAGCGCGAATTTCGGCACATCCGCCCCGCCGCTGGTCTTGTCGTTCAGCAGTCCGTGGGGTCGAAACGGCCGCAACGCCGCCGCGACCTGCTCGGTGAGCCAGTTGTAGGTGTATTCGGCGCGTGCACCGATGAGCGGCTCGCGCCCCGGCCGTCCGACCGTCACGTCGGCGGGCACCAGCACCGCGATGTCCCTGAACCAGGTGGCGAGGCCGGGCTCGACCGGCGCACAGCCATCGGCCAGATTCTCCGCTTCCGCATCCTCGATGGTCTTCAGGCATTCGCGCAGGCGGCCCTCGTCGGTCGCCAGCTCGTAGACGTGGCCGAGATCCGGATGGCCGGCGTCCAGCGGACAGTAGAACTGCTCCAGCAGGACGAGATGGATGAAGGCGCTCAGCCAATTGAGCCAGTTGCTGCGCCAGACGCGGGACTCGCCCTGCTCCAGCCCCTCGCCGGGCAGCAGGGCCTCCGCGAGCTGGCGAACCCGCTGCAACGACAGCCGGGATCGCGGGTCGATCCCCTCGAGCACGTTGAACGCATGGCACGGCGGCATCGACCCGGCGCCGGGTGAGACCTGGGGATCGGTGGTGATGTGATAGAGCTCTCCCTGCCACGGGTAGCGCTCCTGCAACTTGCCGATCATGTT
>JBEKZK010000281.1:0-5972 GCA_049509935.1 Xanthobacteraceae bacterium
AATGCCATTTCGGCCTCGATACGCTGCGCCTGGCGCGGCGCGGCGCCATCGTCACCGGCCTCGACTTTTCGCCCAATGCGATCGCGGCGGCGCGGCATCTCGCTCGCGAGACCGGGCTCGACGCGCGCTTCGTCGAAGGCGACGTGCACGATGCTCCGCGCCTGATCGAGGGACGCTTCGACATCGTGTTCGTGACCTGGGGTGCGATCTGCTGGTTGCCGGACATCCGGCGCTGGGCGGAGATCGCCGCCGGCTTTGTCGCGCCGGATGGGTTCCTCTATCTGCTGGAAGCGCACCCGGTGGCGCTGGCGATGATGCAGCGCGACGATGCATCGTTCCGCGTCCTCGACGACTATTTTTCGCCGGCGCCGATCGCGGTCGACGAGGACGTGACCTACACCAGCGATCGGGACAAGCTGGTCAACACCCGGTTCTACAACTGGACCCACCCGCTCGGCGACACGGTGACGGCGGTGACCGACACCGGCCTTCGGCTGGCGTATCTGCGGGAGCACGACTCGGTTCCATGGCGGATGTATCCGACCCTGGTCGCCGGGTCCGACGGCAGGTGGCGCCTTCCGCCCGGCCAGCCCCGTCTGCCGCTCAGCTACTCGCTGAAGGCTCTTCGCGTGGCCGCGGGGCCCGGTGGCCGTGGCGAGTAGACGATCGATTCCATTAAACTGCCTGTAGGATGGGTGGAGTGGCGAAATCGGGCGCTTGTCCGATTTCGCCGCGAAACCCGTCGATGGGTTTCGCCAAGAACTCAACCCATCCTACAGGCGCGCGATCCACCGGCGCGCCGGCCGGCGCCCCCGAGCGAAGTTGCCGTGGCGCTCGGCGGGACATCGCCGTCGGGCCCTCGACAATGTGCGTTGGGATCGACGATAAGGCTCGAGTCGAGGCTTGGTTCGGCAGGGTTTGCCCGGGAGGGAGGAAAATGTTTGCGCCGCCGGTTTCAAGGCGAAGGGCGTGCCGCACCGCGCCGCCTCCTGGGCGGCGCCATGGCGATGTCGAACGGGCGCGCCTGCTCCGGTCTTTGCCGCAGGGTAGAGCGGGCCTGTTCGAGACTCGGCAAGGCCATCCCGGCCAGGATGGCGGCCCGGCAAACACGAGCGCCGTTGGCGGGTCGCCTGGTCCGTCCTGGAATTTCCGCAACATCCCGGTCTTTGCCCCAGGCGCCGAGAAGCCGTTTCAGGAAGAGCGCGCCCCGCGGTCACTGCCGCAGGGTTCGCCGCGCTCTCCGGTCCGGTTGCCGCGCGGGGATGATCCGGCCGTTCCCAAGGATTCCGGTCGCAAACCCACCCCCGGTCCTCCGCAGAAACCGCCCCCGAAATCCCCGGCTCCGGCGGCAGCCACCATCACCAGCGACACCTTGGCGACGCAGCCCGGCGCGCCGACGCGCACCACCATCGGTGTGGGCGAGGATGTTCGTCTGACCTACTCGGCCGGCGACACCAAATGGGCGACCACCGCCGGGACGCTCTCGGCGGCGAAGGGCGCCAGCGTCATACTGACCGCGCCCGATACCGCAAAGAACGTCACCGTGACCGCCGGGACCGCAACAATCACCTTCACGGTCATCGCGCCGAACATGGTGACCATGGAACGGCTGCCGGACACCGACGTCTCACACACCAAGGACCGCCCCGATTCGGGGATCCAGACGACGTCCTTCCTGGGACCGGACACGGTGAACTTCTACAACACCATGCATCGGGAGGTGAACGTCAACTCGGAGGCCGACGGAGTGTACAAACCGCTCGACGGCAAAGGGCACGATGCCCACCCGAAGACGATCGGGACCACCACCGACGTTGTCGCCGGCATGGGCACGCGGACCCTTGCCAAGGACAAGGCCTGCTCGGGCGACCCGGGAACGCCAGCGCCCTTCGTGTTCGGATCCATCCTCTATGTCATCCCATACGAGTACCAGGTGAACGGCGGGGCATTCCACCACTTCGCGTATGTGACGCAGATGAGCATGTACAACCCGGAAAACTCGGTGGCGGCCACGTTCAAGGCCGGGGCCCGCGGGTTGACCAAGGTGGAGTCGCCAACCAGCCACCCCGAAGTGTGTGACAATCCGCCGTGAGCCGCGATCACGCCTTCTTCAGCTTCAGGGTGCCGCCGCCGGCGGGCGCCGAGGCCAGGCCCCACGTTCCTTCCAGCGTCTGCTCGTTCACGGAATTCAACAGCCCTTTGCCGGACGACGAGCCGCGTTGCCAGTCGAACGCAATCGAAATCCCGGTCACCGCAGAGGCGGACAATGGCGGATCGCCCGGAATCTGTCCGGAGACGGTGGTGGTCCGCTGGGTGATCGTGCCGCCCGTGATCGTGCCCTGGTTCGGCTTGGCGGCTCCCGCCGGCCATTCGTAGCTGCCGCTCACGCCGGCGGCCGTGGCGGTGAGATCGAGCTGGATATCCTCCGATGGGCCGCCATGGCTGATCGTGCCACGCCATCGTCCCGTCAGGAGATTGTTCCACACCACCGTGCCGAGTTTTGCCTCGTAGAAGCTCGGATTGACCTGCTCGTTCCATTGGGAGGTGATGTAGTTCTTGATCGCGAATACGAAGCCGGTCGGGTTCGCCGCGAGCTCCTTGTAGAATGTCCACCCCGCCAGGTTGGCCTCCTGGTCGGCGTTGGAGTAGACACCCGTCAGCGCCAGGCCTTGCAGGCTGATTTCCAGGGCGCGGCCGATCTCCCTGGCCTGGCTCGTCGACATTCCATGAAGCATGGCGTCGGCTGCCCAGTACTTGTACCCCACGTCGAAAAAGTGACCGAGCTTGTCGGCGCCGATGCACGCGCCGTGGACATTGACCGCCGAGGCCACCGCATCGGTTCCGAGCAGATAAACCGGGTTGGCGGCGGCGGCCCCCCCATACTTGGTGCCCGCCAGATCGCTCGCCGGCGTGTTTCGTTTGGATGCCGGCAGGGCTTCGATGAAATGCTCGATCGGCGAAATGATCCCCTCTCCGAGCCGCTTGAACACCTCCTCCTGGAGGGCCGGGGGCGCTGTGCCGACCGCCGTTCGCGCAGCACCGATCTCGGCGTTCACCTCGCTGTCGACATCGGGCTCGACATCGGGGAGTCCGGCGCAGGAGCGATCGTCGACCTCGCGGCGCTGAATGGTTCCGGCAGCGCGGCCGCCGTCCTGCTGCACCACGTGGGCAAGCTCGTGCGCCAGCAGCAGGCGGCCAGTCCGGGTTGCCGGCGCGTACGCGCCGCTCGCGAAGACGACATGCTCGCCGATCGTGTAGGCCCGGGCCCGCACACCGTTGGCGGCCTCGGCGCCCTCGCCATCGTGGTGCACACGAACACGGGTGAAATCATGGCCGAACCGCGCTCCGAAAAACGCCGCGCTGTCGCCGTCGAGCGGTCGTCCCGGCGAGCGCGACACTTCGTGCGCTGTTTGCACGGCGTCGGGGAGTGGATCTGCGGTACGCAGCATTGGCGGTCGAGCCCGGCTCATCCGATCAGGCGGAAACAGCGGGACCTCGCTGACATTCCACGACGGACCCGGCCCGGCCGCTGGATGGATGGTTTCACCGTTGCTCTGTTGGACCGCGATCTCCTGCATGACCCCGCCGCCGAGCGGTCGCGTCCGCGTCGCGTGCCGGGACGCGAATTTGCCGCTCGAGGGCGCGGAGGCCTTCGTCCGTCCCTTTGCGACTGGTGGAGCACGCATGATTGTCGAGCGTGGTAGCAGGAGACGGCATCTCGCGCAAGCGCCAGGGGCGGCGCAAGCAACGGGAGCCGATCCGTGCCTGCCCTCAAACAACAGATTTGAGATGCGGAATAGTCGCCGATTGCTCGGCCACCGCCTGGCATCGGCCTCAACTGCGGCTCCGTTTGTCTTATCCCCAGGTTTCTTTCGCCGGCCCGATGACGTGAGGGAATGCGATATATTAGATTCTGATCTTGTATTTGTGTCGAGTCTGTCCCTATCACTTCTCATGCTCACCGGGCGCTGATCGAGCAGTCGCTCCGATCACGGGCCGGCGTGATGCATCGCACCGTTTGCTCCGGGTGAGCGGCGTGTCGATCAGCGTCACCCAGTGAGTGTCACCCAGTGAGTGTCACCCAGTGAGCGTCACCAGGTGGGCGTCGTGGAGTGAGCGTCGGGGCGTGTCTGGCGTATGACGCACAGGGGCAGCTGGATGGGCCGGTCTGCATTCGGCATGGTGGACTTCGTCATGGACGAATGTCGCAACAGTCAAGAATGTCTCGACAAGGCGGCGGAGTGCGCTTCGCGAGCCGACAGTGCCGTCGACCAGCATGATCGCGAGTTCTATTTGATGCTCGAGGGCTTGTGGCGCGGCGTCGCCGACTCGCGACGGTGGACCGAAACACGCGATCCGGTCCACGGCGGAGAGTCGCAACCGCACGGCTGACGGACGCGGGCGCGCTTACCGCTGGCCCGGCGTGCGGTCCGGCCGCGACATCCAGCTGACCAGCAGCATCGCCGGCGGCAGCCAGCCGACCCCCGCGACCGCGTAGTAGAGGCCGGCGACCAGGTGATTGGCCGACGCCAGCGCGAACTGGGCGAACGCCATGGCGCCGAGCGACCATACGGCGAGAAGCACCAGCAGCGCCAGGGCGCCGATCAGCTTGCGGGTGCGAATGGTCATCGTCTCCGCCCCGCTCGCTTTGCCTCGATCCTCGCCGCGGCGTCCGCGGACCCGCGACAGCGGCGTCGATTGCGACGCGGCCGGACGCTCTATATGGTCCGCGCCGCATCCTCGCAAGCGCGGCTCGTCCCATGACGTCTCACGCATCGAAAGTTCAGCGCCGCGCGGTCCGGTTGTGGCTGCTCGCGGTCGCGGCGCTGATCTTCCTCATCGTGCTGGTCGGAGGCATCACCCGGCTCACCGAGTCGGGGCTGTCGATCGTCGAGTGGCGCCCGGTCACCGGGATGCTGCCGCCGCTGGGCGCCGCCGCGTGGCAGGCCGAGCTCGAAAAGTACCAGGCGATCCCACAGTACCGGCTGGTCAACCACGGGATGAGCCTCGCCGAGTTCCAGACGATCTACTGGTGGGAATGGGGGCACCGGCTGCTGGCGCGGCTGGTCGGCGCCGCGTTCCTGCTGCCGTTCCTCTGGTTCCTGTGGCGCGGATGGATCGATCCGGCGCTGCGCGCCGGCCTGTGGATCCTGTTCGGCCTCGGCGCGCTGCAGGGCGTGGTCGGCTGGTGGATGGTGGCCTCCGGCCTGTCCGAGCGCACCGAGGTCTCGCAGTATCGGCTGGCGGCGCATCTGCTCCTGCCGTGCCTGATCCTCGTCGCCACCGTGTGGACGGCGCCACGGTTGGCGCCAGGCCGGCGCGCCCCCGAGGAGGCGGCGCCGGCGCGCATCCGGGCCGGCGCGATCGCGCTGGTCGCGCTGACGCTGGTGCAGATCTATCTGGGCGCGCTGCTCGCCGGCCTGCGCGGCGGGCTCATCTACAATACCTGGCCGCTGATCGACGGGCGCCTGATCCCGCCGGCGGCCGAGCTCTGGATCCTGCAGCCGGCCTGGCGCAATGTCTTCGAGAACATCCTGACGGTGCAGCTCGACCACCGCATGACCGCCTATCTGCTGGTCGTCCTGGTGCTCGCGCACGCAGCCGACGTGGCGCGCAGCACGACCGGCGCGGCGCGCGCCGGCGCGCTGGCGCTGGCCGCCGCCGTGACGGTCCAGGCGAGCCTCGGGATCCTGACGCTGGTCCATCAGGCGCCGCTGACGCTGGCGCTCGTCCATCAGGGCATGGCGATCATCGTGCTCACGGTCACGGTGATCCATGCCGAGCGGCTGTGGCCGGCTCGCACGCGCGATTCCGGCGCGGCCACGCCGGCCGCGTCCGGCATGGTGCGCGCCGCTTGATCCGGGGAGGGCGTCTGGTGCGGCGGATTCGGTGCACTACGTGATCGAGATCGTCAGCCGGGGCGAGGTGGCCGTTGCGACCATGCGCCACCGCAAGGCCAATGCGATGGACCT
>JBEKZK010000282.1:0-5962 GCA_049509935.1 Xanthobacteraceae bacterium
TGCCCGCCGCCGCTGAGCACCGAGAACTCGCGCTTGCCGATGCGCAACCGCTCGCCGGCGATCAGGCGGCCGAAGGTCGACGGCAGCCCGGTGAGCATCTTCAAATAGCCGTGGCCCTGGGTCACGACCTTTCCGGTGGTCAGCGGGTCGAGGCCATGGCGAATGTAGAACTGGCGGAACGGCTCGGCATCGAGCGCGCCCGGATCGAGATGCAGATTGAGGCCCATCAGGTAGTCGGTCTGGCTCATCTGGAGCGGCAGGTCGAAGCGCTCCACGAACCAGCCGGCGAGCCCGATATGGTCGGGATGGAAGTGCGTCACGATCACCCGGGTGAGCGACTGCCCGGCCAGAGGACCGGCGAAGATCGCCTCCCACGCCTGCTTGGTCCGGGTGTTGCCGATCCCGGTGTCGAGCACCGCGAACCCGCCGCCGTCCTCGATGAGGTAGACGTTGACATGATCGAGCGAGAACGGCAGTGGCAGCCGCGCCCACAGGATGCCGGGCGCGACCTCGATGATGCCGCCCGGCTGTGGCGGCGTCGCAAAGGGGAAAATCAGGCCGGATTCGGGAGTTTTGTCGAGCATCCCGGCAGGGTAGGGGGCTGTTCAGGCGGATGCAATACGCGCTCGCCGCCGCACAGCGAGGAGGTCTCATGCGCGAGACCATCGGGTCCACCGCAACAGTGTCGCCGATCGGGTGATCGCGGTCCAGCACCGCCCCAGCGCCAGCTTCGATGACCTGCGCGCCGTGCCCCCTTTGGATAAGGGACATTCGCCTGGCGCATCTGAACCTGATTGCGGTGCGCTCGACGTTCGACCTCTGCGGAACCGTATCGGCACACGCACGTTAGGACCTCGGTTGTGGGCGGCCCTTCCTGCGCTGTGATCAAGGCTCGGGGCTGCCGGATGGTGCGTCTTCGGAGGCACCGTCGCCGTCGACGAAACGGGTCCTGAAACCATCTCATTGACCCTGGCGGCTGGCGCGTGGCCGTCCCGGTGTAGTCGCGTCGCGCCGGGAATTTGCAGGGACATGGAACCGATCAGGACATTCGGCGCCTCGCGGCCCGGCGGAATGGCCGATGAGGACAGCACCCCCGTGGAGCATGAAGCCCGCAGGATACGTGCGGCGCTCGAAGAGATCGATCAGCTCGGAAACCTGCGGAGCTTCGCCGGGGCGCGACATGAAAAGCTCGCGCTGTTCATCACTCTCAGAGAGCGCGGCCTGGTCGCCTGGAAGAGAACCTGCGGCCAGTACGAGCTGACGTTGGCCGGTCGCAAGTGGCTGATGAACCACGGTGGCACGCCGGAACGCCGCCGGTCGCGGGCCGCGGCGATCGGCGCAATGTTGGGTGCGGCCGTGCTCGCCGGCGTCTGGTTCTCCGCCGATGCATCACATCGGTTGTTCAGCTCGCCGTCCGCCATGGCGCCCGCAATGGCCTCTCCCGCCTCGCCGCAGACGACGCCAGCGTCGATCGCGGCTCGGGCCGAGGCACGGCCGATGAATGCGCCGGCGGATCGAAGCCCGCCGCCGATCCAGGCGGATGCGGCGGCCTTGCCGACGGCGAATCTGCCGGCGCCACAGTCGATCGATATCGCCGACAGCGCGCCCCCGTCCGCCGGGGTCGAGCAGTCGGGGGCGCCGGCGACCAGAAAGGTGGCCGCCGGATCGCGTCGCAAGGCATCCCGCGTCGCCCGCCAACGGCGAGACGATCGCGGTCCCGCCATGGTGTTCATGGAATCGGGCCGTCCACCCCACGGCACCGCGGGAGGTCCCGGCTGGGGCGGCTGGTATCAGGGTCAGAGCGCCTGGAGATGATGTGCAGCGTTGGGCCGCGCATTCACGGCTTGCTTTGACGCGTCGAAACGTGATGGCTGGGACGAGCCCTGCCATCACGTTTTGACTTATTTCCATGCGAACGGCGAAACTCTAATCGCCGCGCGCCGCGTCCTTCAATCCCCCCGCCGCGTTTCGTACCTTGCCGGCGGCCTTGTCGGCCTTGCCTTCGGTCTCCAGCTTCTTGTCGCCGAGAACCTTTCCGGCGCCTTCCTTGACGGCGCCCCTTGCCTGCTCGGCTGAACCCTTGATGCGATCCTTGTCCACGTTGAATCTCCTCAGCAGTTGTCGACTGCTGGTGCAACGGCCGCCTCTCAGTATTTGTTCCGGGACCCGATGCCGCCCAACTGGTCGCAGCTGGAATGTCGGGAACGCCCTCGGTCGCCGCCGCGACGTAGAGTCGCACTCACGCGCAAGGATCGCGGGCCGACTGCTCTGCGGCGCGTCCGACAAGGCACAGCCCCGGCCGGGGGGAGGCCAGGGCTGCGAGTTTGCCGGACGCGGTAGGGGAAACGGGGGGGAAGGTCGCGTCCGGTGATCGACAACGCGGCTCGGGTACAGAAGTTCCGAGATATTGCCGGCCGCCCGAGACTGGCGGAACATCCGACCCGCCCACCGTGCACAAGCAGGCGGGCATTGGCGGCGACGGCTGCCTACCGATTGCTCATCTCGGTCAGCCGATCGATCAGCCAGCGGCCGGCAGGACCCGGCGGCGCATCGGTCCGGTATGCCGCCCACATCGGCATGACGAAGCCCTCGGGCGGGGCATCCTCGAGCTCGATCTGGACCAGCAAGGCGGCCGCGATATCGGGTGCGACAACGTCGCGCGGCATGCCGCCCCAGCCCAGCCCGGCCCGCAGGAACGCGTGCTTGGATCCGAGATCGGAGAGCCGCCAGGTCCGCGGCGCCAGCACGCCGAACTCGCGTCCCTGCGTCAACGTGGAGCGGTCGGTGAGCACGAGCTGGACATGTTTTTTCAGCTCCGCAGCGGGAATCGCTCCGGAGTGGGCCGCCAGCGGGTGTCGCGGCGACGCGACCGTGACCATGGTCACGCACAGCAGACGTTCCCGGCTGAGTTGCGGCACCTCGAGCGGCAGGGAGCCCATCACCCCGAGACTGCAGCGGCCATCGAGCACCGGTTCCATCACGGCGCCCAGGGCTTCGACGTAGAGGCGCAGTGACGTTGCCGGGAAGTGCCCGTGGAATGCCGCCACCGCATCGGTCAAGGCCCACATCGGGAACATGACGTCGACCACGACCGAAAGCTCAGGCTCCAGGCCGCCGGCGAGCCCTTTGGCTCTGGCCTTGAACAGGTCCATGGTGCCGGCGACCGTACGAGCGTCGGCGAGCAGTGAGCGGCCCTGATCGGTCAACACCGGCATGCGGCCGCTGCGATCGAACAGCCTGACCCCGATCTGCGTCTCGAGATTCGCCAGCGTCTGGCTCACGACCGACTGGGCCCGCCGGATCTTGCGGGCAGCCGCCGAGAAGCTGCCTTCATCGGCAGCGGCGATGAAGGTGCGCAGCTGGTCGAGCGACACTCCGTCCAACATCCATCGATCCTGCAGATGGTTTGTATCGATAAATATAGGCTACTGCGTTATATCGTGAATGTCTATACTTCACCCACGCATTCCATCGAACAGGGACATGATCCATGAAGCTTTTGCACGTCGACGCCAGCATTCTGGCGCAAGGCTCGGTCAGCCGCGTCCTCTCCGCCGAGATCGTGGCGGCCCAGCGGCGGATTCATCCTGGGCTGGAGGTGGTCTACCGCGACCTCGGCGCCGAGCCGGTCGGGCACCTCTCGGGCGCTCACCTCGCCGCCGCCCAGGGTGCGGTTCCCGAAGGCCCCGATCTGCAGCGGGATCTGGCAGCGGGACGGACGGCGCTGGCCGAGTTCCTTGGCGCGGACATCGTGGTGATCGGCGCGCCGATGTACAATTTCGGCATTCCGAGCCAGCTCAAAGCGTGGATCGACCGCCTCGCGGTGGCGGGCCAGACCTTCCGTTACACCGAGAAGGGCCCGGAGGGTCTCTGCGGTGGCAAGCGCGTCATCGTCGCGTCGTCGCGCGGTGGCTACTATGGTCCCGACACCCCGGCCGCCTTCCTCGACCATCAGGAGTCCTATCTGCGCGGCATCTTCGGCTTCTTCGGCATCACCGACGTGACCTTTATCCGCGCCGAGGGCGTCAATCTCGGCCCCGATCAGCGCGCCAAGTCGATCGCGGCCGCGAAGGCAGAGGCGGGACGGCTGGCGGCGTGATATGATGGAATGATGACGTCGCCACGATACGAGACGGCGCTGATCGTCGGCGCCGGCAGCGGCCTCAGTGCCTCGCTGACCCGGTTGCTGTCCCATGAAGGCATGCGCGTCGCCGTTGCGGCGCGCAACGCAGAAAAGCTGTCCGCGCTGGCCGGCGAGACCGGCGCGCAGGCGTTCGCCTGCGATGCGGTCGATCCCGACCAGGTGAATCGTCTGTTCGCCGATGTGGAAAGCCGAATGGGCGCTCCGGACGTGGTGGTCTTCAACGCCAGCGCGCGGGCGCGCGGCCCGTTCGTCGACCTGGTCCCGGCGGAGGTGGAGCGCGCTCTTGCGATCAGCGCCTTCGCGGGCTTCCTGGTCGCCCAGCAGGCGGCGCGGCGGATGCTGCCGAAGGGGTCGGGTGCGATCCTGTTCACGGGCGCCTCCGCCAGCGTCAAGGGCTACGCCCAGTCGGCGCCGTTCGCGATGGGCAAGTTCGCCCTCCGCGGCCTGGCACAGAGCATGGCGCGGGAGCTTGCGCCCCAGGGCATTCACGTGGCGCACTTCGTGATCGACGGCGGCATCCGCAATCCGGGTCGGACCGAGGCGCCGGACAATCCCGACTCGATGCTCGACCCCGATGCCATCGCGGCGAGCTACCTCCATGTGCTGCGGCAGCCGCGCAGCGCCTGGTCGTGGGAGATCGAGCTCAGGCCCTGGGTCGAGCGGTTCTGAGAAAAAAGAATCTCTCGCGACTTGTGATCAAATTCACACAAATCCTCGGTTCCCATCCCATATGGACAGGACAGAGGCGCGTCCGCGGCGGAATCGTGGACATGCTCAATCGTTGAGTTGGTGGTGCATGTGGACAGCAACCTCCGTGAATGACGACGCCCGCAGGATCCGCGCCGCGTTGGAGCAGATCGACGCGCACGGCGCGCTTCGCGACTTCGCGGGGCCGCGGTCGGAAAAGCTCGCGCTCGTCACGTTCGCCCGGACGCGGGGGCTGATCGCTTGGCAGAAGGACCGCGGCCGACACGAGCTTACGCCGGCCGGCCGCAGGTGGCTCACGGCTCATGGCGGTGTCGCGCGGGCGCGCGGCAGGAAATTCCCGTCCCGGCTCGTCGCCGTCGGGGTGTGCGCGTTCGTGCTGGCGGGTGCGTGGTTCTCCGCCAACGCGTCCCTTCAGCTCTTCAGCCCGCCGTCGAGCAGCGCGACGGTCGCTCCCGCCGCGCATCTCGGCGGCGCGGGGCTCGATCCGGCGGCGCACCGCACTGGCACCGGGAATTGGGCACTGGCTCGGATCCACACGGAGGCGCCGGTATTCGCCGTGGCCAGAGAAGCGGATGTGCCGCGATCCGCCGGCATGGAGACGCCGAGGTCTCGGGAGACGAAGCGAGCTGCCAGACCTTCGAGCAAAGCGTCCCGCGCGACCCGCCCGACCGCTGACGATCGCGGTTCGGCCTTGGCCGAGCCCGACCGTGCGCTGCGCCGCGCCGGTCATCCGGATCGGAAAGCCGCGAGATGACGGCGCCGTGACGGTCCGTCGCTACGGAGCCGTCGTGGCTCAGAGCCGTTCCACGATGGTGACGTTGGCCAACCCACCGCCTTCGCACATGGTCTGCAGCCCATAGCGCTTGCCACGGCTCTTCAGCGCATGCAGCAGGGTCGTCATCAGCTTGGTTCCCGAGGCGCCGAGCGGATGGCCGAGAGCGATCGCCCCGCCGTGCGGGTTGAGCCGTTCGATGTCGGCTCCGGTGTGCCTGAGCCAGGCGAGCGGCACCGGCGCGAAGGCCTCGTTGACCTCGTAGAGATCGATATCCTCGATCTTCATCCCCGACCGCTTCAGCGCCTTGTCGGTGCAGAACAGCGGCTCCTCGAGCA
>JBEKZK010000283.1:0-7289 GCA_049509935.1 Xanthobacteraceae bacterium
TGGTCATGCCGACCCCTGTGTTCGCCTGCGCCCGAGCATGCGAAGGGCCCCGAAACGGGGCCCTTCGTCAAGCGGATCCATCGTTTTTCCCGGCCCGAGGTTGCCGTCAGGCCCAGTCCGGTCATCAACCTATCTCACCGCCTCCGATGCGGCTATACGATCTCGAGGCTGATCCCGTTCGATGTGAGCCAGTCGCGGGCTTGCGCCGGCACGGCGTCGTCCGTGATGACGTGGTTCACTGCGGCCAATGGAGAGATCAGCACAGGTCCGGCGCAGCCGAACTTGCTGGAGTCGCACACAAGGGTGACCTCTCGGGCCGAGCCGATCAGCGCCCGCTTCGTCTCGGCGACCTCGAAGGTGCGTTCCGCCAGTCCCTTCTCGAAATGCACGCCATAGGTCGCCAGAAAGAGCCGATCGGCGAATACCATCGAAAGCTGATTGAGCGTCTGCTGGCTTGCCGTCGACAACGTGCGGGGATTGAGCGTGCCGCCGCAAACGATAACGGTCACTCCGGCCCGGCTGCTGGCTTCGAGGGCAATATTGAGCGCGCATGTCACCACGGTGATTTCGGCGTTCTCCGGCAGATGCTTCGCAATCTCGGTGGTCGTCGACCCGGAATCGAGAAGGATCGTTTCCCCGGGACGGATCCTCGCCGCCGCGGCGCGGCCGATCCGGCGTTTCGCGTCGGCATGCTCGGCAGACCGGAGGTCGAAAGCGGTATCCTGCCCCGCATCGGGCTGCGCGGCGGCGCCACCGTAGGTCCGCTGGATCAGTCCTTGCGCCGAAAGGGCGTCGATGTCCTGCCGGATCGTAACCGTCGACACGCCGAACCGGCCGGAGAGCTCCGAATTACGCACGAAGCCGGTTTGCCTGACCAGTCGGGCGATCGACTCGCGGCGGCTCCCATCGGTGCGTCTCGCCAAAGCCTGCTCCGATCTGCGGAAGCGACGCTAGTGCGGCACTGGTGCACGGCGATTGACTTTTCAACTCGAAACCAACTACTTTTGAACTCGAAAGTAAAGGGCAGCTAATGCCCCGTCTGAAACGGGAGGAGAGCACTGGCAAAAACCATCGCGCTTCTGGCAACCCTCGACACCAAGGGCGTCGAAATCGCCTTCATGAGGGACCGCATCGTCGAGCGCGGCCATCAGGCGCTCGTCATCGATAGCGGTCTGATGGGGGATCCCGCGACGACCGCGGACATTTCCAACGCGCAAGTGGCCGAGGCCGGGGGTTCCTCGCTCGAAACCCTCCGCCGCCACGCAGATCGAGCGGAATCGGCTCCGATCATGGCGGCGGGCGCTACCAAGCTCGTCCGCGACCTTGTGGCGTCCAACACGATCCATGCGGTGGTGGCGCTCGGCGGCACGCAAGGCACGACGCTGTCGACCGCGGTCATGCGGGCGCTCCCGTATGGCTTCCCAAAGATCATGGTGTCGACCATGGCGTCCGGGAACGTCGCACCTTGGGTGGGCACCAGCGACATCGTCATGATGTACTCGGTCACTGACATCATGGGTCTGAACCCGTTCATGCGACGGGTGCTCGCCAACGCCGCCGGCGCGGCCTGCGGCATGGCGGAGGTGCACATTGCCGACGCCGCGGGGAAGCCGCTCGTTGCAATCACGACAGTCGGCATTACCACCAAGGGCGCCATGAAGGCGGCCGATGTGCTGCAGTCGGCCGGCTACGAGACCATCATTTTCCATGCTGTCGGTACCGGGGGCCGGGCAATGGAAGAGATGATGCGCCAGGGGCTGATCGGTGCCGTCCTCGACTATTCGACCATCGAAGTATCGAATGAGATGTTCCATGCACTTCTCGCCGGTGGTCCGGACCGGTTGACCACCGCCGGTGCCCTTCGCCTGCCGCAGGTCCTTTGCCCGGGCGCGATCGAAGTCCTGGTTTTCAACGAGCCGGAAACCGTGCCGGCGAAGTATCGTGACCGGCGCCTCGTCCGCCACAGCCCACAAATCACCGATCTGCGCCTCAATGCGAGCGAGATGGCCGATGTCGGGCGCGAGGTCGGCCGTCGACTCGGATCGACCAAAGATGATGCGGTCTTCCTCATCCCGATCGCGGGCTATGACAGCTATGCCACGACCGGCGAGCCGTTTTCCGATCCCGAGGCCGACGCTGCCTTCGTGGCAGCGCTACGCGCCAGCTTGCCTCCGCGTGTTGCCATCGTCGAGCGCGACCTCGACATCAACGACCCCGCCTTCGCCACCGAGGCCGCGACGACGCTGATCGGCCTCATGCAGGCAAAGGCCAAGGCCGGCTGAGCGATGGCGCAGCGTTTATCCCGCGCGGCCTGCCTCACGCGTCTGCGCGCCGAAATCGAGGCAGCCCGCCCAATCGTCATGACCGGGGCCGGCAGCGGCCTTGCCGCAAAGTTCATCGAGCGAGGCGGGGTCGATCTCATCGGCGTCTACAACACCGGTTATTTCCGCATGCAGGGTTGCGGCTCGCTCGCCGGAATGCTTCCCATTCTCGATGCCAACGAGTTGGTCTTCCGCACCGCTGAGCGCGAGGTGTTGCCGCGGGTGACGACCACGCCGGTCATCGCCGGCGTCAACGGCGTCGATCCCCTTCGCGACATGGCGCGCTTCCTGTCCGATCTCGCGCGGATCGGCATTTCTGGCGTCCACAACTTCCCTACGGTGGGCTGGTTCGACGGCAATTTCCGCCGCTCGCTCGAGGCGACCGGCCTGGGCTACGAGCATGAGCTTGCGATGTTGCGGACCGCGCGTGGCCTCGACCTCCTCACTGTCGGCTACGCATTCAACGCCGAGGACACGACGCGGCTCATGAAGGAGACCGCTCCGGACATCTTCATCTTTCACGCCGGAATCACCGCCGGCGGCTCGACCGGCGACACCGGCGCGGCCTCCCTGTCCGAGACCGCCACGCGAAGCGCGGAGCATTTCGCCATCGCGCGGAAGATCCGGCCGGAGGTCATCCTGCTCGCGCATGGCGCGGCGATCGTCGATCCCGAGCACGCGCAATACATGCTCGACCATACCGGCTGCCATGGCGTCCAGCTTGGCTCGAGCATCGAGCGGCTGGCGGTCGAAGAGCCGATCGAGGCGCGCGCTGCGGCCTTCAAGGCGAGCCGCCTTCCCGGCAACAGCGGATAGGTCTCGGCGATGCCGCTCGTCGCGTTCGGAGACCTGATGGCTGACGCGGCCCGCGCCGGCTACGCCGTCGGCTATTTCGAAAGCTTCAGTCTCGAATCCCTGCTTGCCGTCGCCGACGCGGCAGAAGCGGCGCGCTCGCCGGTCATACTCGGCTTCAGCGGCATCTATCTGCCACATCAGGCCGGCCACGCCGGCGACGGTCTTGCCCCCTACGCAGCCATGGGGCTCGCGGTCTGCAGGGACCTCTCGGTGCCGGCTTGTCTGCTCTTCAACGAGTGTCCTCACGCCGACTGGGTCGTCGCAGCGATCGAGCAGGGATTCGGCCTGGTGATGTTCAGCGACGATGCGCTCGACGAGGGGACCGCGCTTGCCACGATCAGCCGCCTCGTCGGCCTCGCCCACGCGCGGGGGGCCGCCGTCGAGGCGGAGCTTGCCGCCCTGCCTGGTGTCGGCGGCGACCTCGATCCCTCGGCAGAGGCGGACCTTCGCGCGACCGATCCCGATGCAGCCCGGCGCTTTGTTGCGGCAACCGGCATCGATGCGCTCGCGGTCAACGTTGGGCAAATGCACCTCCACGGCCGCCGCCTGGTGCGGCTCGACCTCGACCGACTCCGGGCACTTGCCGCCCTCCCTGCGCCGCTCGTCCTCCATGGCGCGACGTCGATCGTGCCTGCCGATCTCCAGGCCGCGATCGGAATCGGTGTCCGCAAGATCAATGTCGGCAGTCGGCTGAAGCAGGCGTTCCTCGCCGCGCTCCAGGAGGCCTGCCGCGCGGTGCCGGATGGTGCCAATCCGTACGAGGCGATCGGCTCCGGGCTCGACGGCGACGTCCTGGTGGCGGGCCGGCGCGCAATGGCGGCCGAGGTTGGGCGGCTGATGGATCTCTTCGGCAGCACCGGCCGCGCCGAGGGTTGGAGAAGGGCATGAAACATCCGGTGGTGATGCCGCATCTCGGGGCGACGGGTGGCGATGTGAAAATCATCGAGTGGCAAGTGGCCGAATTCGATGTTGTAGCAGCCGGAGCAGCGCTTCTCACAGTCGAGACGGATAAATCAGCCGTCGAGGTCGAGGCCTTTCGCGGAGGCCGGTTGGTGGGGCCGCTCGCGGCTGCTGGAAGTTCCATCGCGCCGGGCGAGATCATCGGCTATTTGAGCGAAGAACCCGCTGAGGGGCCGTCGATCGCCGCTGCGCGCTCGGCGCCGTATGACGTCCGCACGGCGAGCCCCCCCGCCCTGCCAGGGGCCGCCTTGGTGCCCGCCGGTCACCACGAGCCGCGCACGGCGAGGGCCGTTGTGAGGCTGTCACGGGTCCAGACCGGCAACGCTGCGGCGCAATTCGCCGAGCGGCTGGTCGAGGCCTTCGCCACGATGGTGCTGATCCGGCGCTACGAGGAGCACCTCTATCAGCTTTTTCTTCAAGGACTGGTGCCCGGCACCCTGCACCAGTGCCAGGGCCAGGAGGCGGTAGCGGTCGGTGTCTGCTCGGCGCTCCGCCGCGATGATTTTGTTTATTCGACCCATCGACCGGTCGGACACCTGATTGCAAAAGGCGCCTCACTGGAGGCAATCACAGCTGAGATCTGGGGAAAGGCGACCGGCTGCGTCGGCGGCAAGGGCGGCCAGATGCATCTCGCCGACTTCGCCGTGGGGGCGATGGTCTCCAACGCCATCGTCGGCGCCAATATCCCGATCGCGACCGGCAGCGCCATGTCGTTCCGCCTGCAGGGACTCGACCGGGTTGCCGTGAGTTTCTTCGGTGACGGAGCATCGAATATCGGCGCTTTCCACGAAGGACTAAACCTTGCCGCCGTGCAGGACGCCCCCGTGATCTTCATCTGCGAAAACAACCTTTACGCCGCCTCCACCCATTTCGGCTCGACCGCGCGTATCACTGACATCGCCGAGCGCGCCTCCGCCTATGGCATGCCCGGCGTGATCGTCGATGGCATGGACGTCGAGGCGGTCTTCGCCGCAGCGAGAACGGCGGTCGCGCGGGCCCGCGCCGGCAAGGGTCCGACTCTGATCGAGGCCAAGACCTATCGCTACCGCGGTCACTCGCGCGGTGACCCTGGGCACTATCGGGGCCGGGACGAACACGATGCATGGCTGGCGCGCGATCCGATCGAACGATTGCGGCGACGGCTCACGGCAGAGTTTGCAGTTGGCGCCACGAGGCTGGATGAGATCGAGTCCGCCGCTCAGGCTCGGGTCGAGGCCGCGGTGGAGTTTGCCCGGGCAAGCCCGGAGCCTTCCCCGGGATCGGGCCTGGAGCACGTCTTCGCATGAACCGCGCCGAGCAATCTGTGCGATCGATGGGCATGGCGGATGCGCTGCGCGACGCCATGCGTGTCGCCATGCGCGCCGACCCTGCCGTCTTTCTGCTCGGCGAGGACATTGGCGTGCCCGGCGGCTTCGGCGGCGGCTTCACCGTCACGCTCGGTCTTGCCGAAGAGTTCGGCCGCGCGCGCGTCATCGACACGCCGATCTCTGAGGGCGCCATCGTCGGCGCCGCGGTCGGCGCAGCGATGGCCGGGAGCCGGCCCGTGGCTGAGATGCAGTATGGTGACTTCGTCTTCTGCGCCATGGACCAGGTCGTCAACCAGGCGGCCAAGATGCGCTATATGAGCAACGGTCAGATCCGTGTGCCCATGGTGCTGCGGCTGCCGGTAGGCGCCTCTCAGCGCGGAGCGCAGCACGGCCAGTCCAGCGAGGCCTGGTTCATGCATACGCCGGGCCTCGCGGTCGCGTGTCCGGCGACGCCATACGATGCAAAGGGAATGCTGATCGCAGCGATCCGGGACGACAACCCGGCGACGCCATACGATGCAAAGGGAATGCTGATCGCAGCGATCCGGGACGACAACCCGGTGATTTTCCTCGAGCACAAGCTGCTTTACGGTGCCAAGGGACCGCGCAAGGAAGGCGCGCAGATCTCGCTCGGCACTGAGGTGCCCGACGGCGACTACGAAATCCCGCTCGGCACGATCGTCCGCCGCCGCGAAGGGCGCGACATCACGATCCTCGCAAACATGCTGATGGTGCACCGCGCCCTGGCCGCGGCGGAAGCGCTGGCGGCATCCGGAATTGACAGCGAAGTGATCGACGTTCGTTGCCTGGTGCCGCTCGACGTGGCTACCGTCGAAACCTCGATCAGAAAGACCGGCCGCCTGCTGATAGTCGAGGAGGACCACCTCACCGGCGGCTGGGGAGCCGAGGTTGCGGCCCGGATCGCCGATGCGGCGTTTTGGTATCTTCGAGCGCCGATCCGGCGCGTCGCGGGACCCGATACGCCAATACCCTGCGCGCCGGCCCTGGAGCGGGCTTGGGTACCCGACACCGACCGTATCATTGCAGCGGCTGTCGATCTGATTCGCGAAATAAGACCCCGCTGACACCTAACCGGCAGGCGGGCACGTCATCTACAGTATGTCGTCGGCGCAGACCGCAAGCTCTCCCACTCCCCTCATCTCCAGTCAACGTGGAAAGTGTGAAACCCTCGACCCCTACGCCGGTCTGCCATGGTGTGCACTCATATGAGGTGAAGTCGCTTAGCGGCTTCGGTCAGCTCGTCGCGGAACTCGGGATGCGCGAGCTCGATCAATTTGAGCGCGCGCTCCGTCGAGGACAGACCCTTGAGGTTTACGGCTCCGAACTCGGTGACGATGTATTGAGTGTCGATGCGCGGCGTGGTAACGGGCCCGTCCAACCGAGGCACGATGCGTGACACTTTGCCCTTCGCTGCCGTCGAGCGGGCAGCGATAATCGACTTGCCACCTTTCGACGCATAGGCGCCGCGCACAAAATCGAGCTGGCCGCCCGAGCTCACGGCCTCAAGGCCGCTGCGCGCGCCGGCTGCGGCTGCGCGGGTCGGGGCGGAAGGATGGTCCCGGTCGAACAGAAGGATTGGGGAAGACAGCAAGCGGTGCGGGGCTTGCTGGGCGAGTTCCCGCTACCGCTTCCGGCATGCTGTAGAGCGTATGGGAAGCGGAAGTGGGAAGTGCGCGCGTCGGCTTGATTGTCGTGCGGACTCAGCGACTGGAAAGGCGATAGCCCTGGTCGGACTTGACGAGGCGGCCGTCGGCGGCGAGCGCGGTCAGGCGCTCGTAGAGCGTGGCGGTGCGCACGCGGCATAGCGCGCACAAGTCGGCGAAGG
>JBEKZK010000284.1:0-5934 GCA_049509935.1 Xanthobacteraceae bacterium
ATCTCCAGCCGTGCCACGTCGTTGCGGATCTCGACCGGCAGGTCCAGCCGTGCCTCGGTTTCGCGCTCATCCGGCTTGAAGCTGAACCTGGCGTCGCCGAGCGGCAGACCCTTGAGATCGAGCGCGCGAACGATGCCGGAATCCTCGGCCCCGGTCTGCGCGCGCAGCACCTTCACGGTGAGCGCACCGGCCGCGTTGTCGGCCGCGGCCAGCGCCAGCGCCGGCTTGACGCCGCCTTCCACCACGGTGACCGGCCGCTTGTCGGCGAGGCGGGCGAGCCCGGTGACGAATTCCTGGGCGCGGCCGAGATCGACCCCGTCGGACAGCCAGACGATCTCGACGTCCCGCGTCGCCGCGAGGAAGCGGGAAATCGGCGCCAGCGCGTCGGCGCGCGCCAGCGTATGCGGCTTCGGCTTGATCTGCCGCAGCCGCACCCGCGCGGCGCCCGGGGTCTCCAGCGTGATGTCGCGGGCCGGTTGCGACAGCGCAATGACGGCGATGCCGCGGTTGTCGACCTCGGCGCGGGCGATCAGATCCTCGGCGGTGCGTAGCCGCGCCTCCCAGGTCGCCGCCGCGCCCCAGCCGTCGTCGATCATCAGCGCGATCGGCGCCGCCACCGAGGAGGTGGCGAGCGGCGGGTTCCACAGCGGGCCGGCAGCCGCCAGGATGACCAGGGCCGCCAATGTGAGCCGCAGCAGGGTGAGCCACCACGGCGTCCGTGCCGGCGTCTCATCCTTGGGCGCGATGTCGAACAGCAGGCGGGCGGGCGGAAATGCGACCTGGCGCGGCCGCGGCGGCACCAGGCGAAGCAGCCACCACAGGACCGGAAGGCTCAACAGGCCGATCAGCACCAGCGGTTGGGCGAAGCCGAGTGGCAGACCGGCGATCATACGTGCCTCCCGGGCTGGGCCGCCGCATGCCAGCGGTTGATGCCGGTGCCGGCCGGTCCCGCGCCCATCTGCACGTGCAGGCGCAGCAGCAGCTCGCTGGCCGGCCGGTCGGTGCGATGCACCGTGAAGCTCCAGCCCAGGCGGTCGGTCTCGGTGCGAATCTGCGCCCGGTGGCGCTCGATGCGCACCTGGTATTCGTCGCGCCACGCCTCGGCGCGGCCCGCGGTCACGCTGCCGGCGCCCTCGGGCTCGACGAATTCGATGCGGCCCGTGTACGGAAACGTCTCTTCGGCCGGATCCACGATCTGCACGACGTGGCCGTGGGCCCCGGTCGCCGACAGTTGCGCGATGGTGCGCAGCACCTCGGCGGTCGGACTCCACAGGTCGGACAGCACCACCACCTCGGCGAGCGGCGAGGGGGCGAACGACGGCGGCAGGCTCGGTCGCTCGCCGGGGTCGTGAACGATCGCCTGGGCGATCTTCTCGATCACGTTGCGGCTCGCGGTCGGGCGCATCAGGCCGGGGACCCCGATGCGCTCGCCGCCCTCAACCAGAACGTGCGCGAGCGCGAACGACACAACCAGGGCGCGGTCGAGCTTGGTCTCCCACACCAGCGGCGAGGCGAAATTCATCGACGGCGAGCGGTCGGGCCAGAGCCACACCGTGTGCGCCGCCTCCCATTCGAGCTCGCGGACATAGAGATGGTCGTCACGCGCCGAGCGCCGCCAGTCGACGCGGCTCGCGGCCTCGCCGGACACGAAACGCCGGTATTGCCAGAAATTCTCCCCGGAGCCGGCGCGTCGCCGTCCGTGCAGGCCGTGGATGACGGTCGCGGCGACCCGGCGCGCCTCGAGGATGAGGCGCGGCATGGTGGCGGCCAATGATCGCCCGCGCGCGGTGGCGCGGCGTGTCGGCTCGTTGTCGTAAGGGCTTCCAACCGGCTCGGCGGCCATCCGTCACCCGATGCGCGCCTTGAGACGGCCGATCACCGCCTCAATGGTCTCGCCGTCGGCGCGCGCCGCGAAGGTCAGGGCCATGCGGTGCTTGAGCACCGGCTGGGCGAGATCGAGCACATCGTCGATCGACGGCGCGAATCGCCCGTCGAGCAGGGCGCGGGCGCGCACCGCGAGCATCAGTGCCTGGCTGGCGCGCGGCCCAGGACCCCAGGCGATGAGCTTGGCGGTCTCCCCGCCTTCCGCTCCGGGGCGCGCCGAGCGCACCAGCGTCAGGATCGCCTCGACCACCGACTCGCCGACCGGCAGGCGGCGGACCAGCCGCTGCGCCGCGATCAGGTCGTCGGCGGTCATCGACGGCTTCGGCCGGGACTCCTCGGCGCCGGTGGTGTCGAACAGGATCCGGCGCTCGGCCGCGAGATCCGGATAGTCGACGTCGACCTCCATCAGGAAGCGGTCGAGCTGGGCCTCGGGAAGCGGATAGGTCCCCTCCTGCTCCAGCGGGTTCTGGGTTGCCAGCACATGAAAGGGTTTCGGCAGATCGTGGCGGGCGCCGGCGACCGTCACGTGCTGCTCCTGCATCGCCTGGAGCAGCGCCGACTGGGTCCGCGGGCTGGCGCGGTTGATCTCGTCGGCCATCAGCAGCTGGGCGAAGATCGGGCCGCGGATGAAGCGGAAGTTGCGCTTGCCTCCCGGACTCTCCTCCAGAACCTCGGAGCCCAGGATGTCCGACGGCATGAGGTCGGGAGTGAACTGGATGCGCCGGGCGTCGAGGCCGAGCACGGTGCCCATGGTATCGACCAGCTTGGTCTTGGCGAGCCCCGGCACGCCGACGAGCAGCGCGTGCCCGCCGGACAGCACGGTGACCAGGGCGCGGTCGACCACCTGCTCCTGGCCGAAGATCACGGCGCCGATTGCGGCGCGCGCCGAGCGGATGTTGGCGGCGGTGGATTCGGCAGCCCGAACGATCATGTCCTCGAGCTTTTCAAGCCCTTCTGCGCCCGGAACTGCCATGATCTTGTGCTCCTTGTTATCTTTGGTGGCCATTCTTGCCGCACACGCCCCGTGGTCGGACGGGAACCTGCGCTCGGATTATGCAATCGGCGCGCCAGAGCGGATATGCGAATCTCCGATGCATTTCGTCACGGGCCGGAGCTTACGCTATTTTTCGATCGTGGCGATTCCGGTTCGGCCGATCACGAAGACGCGATCGCATGGGGATCGTCCACCTAACGTAGAGTTAGACCATGGCGAACGAAGGGCAGGGCCCGATTCACGGCGGACTTGACGGCCTGACCAGTGCGGCACGCCGCGCCGCCGCCAAGGGACCGCCGCCGGTCCACCTGTGGAATCCTCCGTATTGCGGCGACATCGACATGCGGATCGCCGCCGACGGGACGTGGTATTACTTGAAGACGCCCATCGGACGGGCGCCGCTGGTGAAATTGTTCGCATCCGTGCTCAAGCGCGAGGGCGACAAGTATTTTCTCGTGACTCCGGTGGAAAAATGCGGGATTGCGGTCGATGACGCGCCGTTCCTGGCGGTCGAGATGATGGTCGATGACGCTTCGGGCGACCGTGTGCTGAATTTTCGCACCAATGTCGACGACTGGGTGGCGTGCGGACCCGGCCATCCGCTGCGCTTCGAGCCCGAAGCGGAGACCGGCGGCCTCAAACCCTATCTTCACGTGCGGCGGGAGCTGTGGGCCAAGGTGACGCGGGCGCTGTTCTACGACCTGGTGGCGCTCGGCGAGGAGCGCGAGATCGACGGCATCCGCCAGTTCGGCGTCGCGTCCGGCCGGGAGTTTTTCGTCATGGCGCCGGCCGAATCGCTGCGGGAGCATGTCTGATGGACGCCGCCGCGCCGGTGACGCGTCCGCTTCCCGGCCATGACGTATTCGGCCGCGCCCGGGCGCGGCTGACGCTGGTGGTGCCGCCGGGGCTCGACGACCCCGATATCATTCCGTTGCACGGCGACCACGCGCTCGATCCGGTGCGCCGGGCCATCGCCGACATCAGGCCGATCCGGCCGGCCGCCGTTCTGGTGCCGATCATCGACCGCCCCGAGCCGACCATCCTGTTGACTCTGCGCAATGCCGATCTGTCTGATCATGCAGGCCAGGTCGCGTTTCCCGGCGGCAAGATCGACGGACCCGGCGAGACGCCGCTCGCGGCTGCGCTGCGCGAGGCCGAGGAGGAAATCGGGCTCGACCGGCGCTTCGTCGAGCCGATCGGCTATCTCGACCTCTACATGACGACCCTCGGCTATCGCATCGTGCCGACCGTCGCCCGCGTCGATCCGCGCTTCGAGCTCGCGATCAATCCGTCGGAGGTGGCCGACACGTTCGAGGTGCCGCTCGCCTTCCTGATGCAGCCCGACAACCACCAGCGCCACAGCCGCGAATGGAAGGGCCTGATGCGCAGCTACTATGCGATGCCGTTCGGCGAACGTTACATCTGGGGCGTCACCGCCGGCATCCTGCGCAACATGTACGAGCGCCTCTACGGGACGTCAGGCCCGCGATGATACGCCCCGTGATGACCGAGCTGGCGTTGTTTCTGACGCCGTTTGCCGCCTATGCGCTGTTCCTGTGGGCGACCCGCGCCGGCGTCGTGCATCCGCCGTCGTGGTCGCCGCCGATCCTCGGCTGGCTCACCATCGCGGCGCTGGTGCTGATGGTCGGCAGCTTCCTGCTCATCGCGCAATTCTCCGGGTCGCCGCCGCGCTCGACCTACCAGCCGGCGCACCTCGAGGACGGCCGTCTGGTGCCGGGGCGAATGAAGTGACGGAGCCCTCCGCTCCACGCCGCATCGGCGATGCCGCGTGGCTCACCGCCGGCCCGGCGGCTCGGCTCCTGGCGGTGCTCGATCGCGACGGCGAGGAGGCGCGGGTGGTCGGCGGCGCGGTGCGCAATGCGCTGCTCGGCGAGCGGCCGGGCGACTTCGACATCGCGACCACCGCGGTGCCGGAGGAGATCGTCCGCCGCGTCGCCGCGCAGGGCTTCAAGGCGGTGCCGACCGGGATCGAGCACGGCACCGTGACGGTCGTCGTCGACAGCCTGCCGTTCGAGGTGACGACGCTGCGCCAGGACGTCGAGACCTTCGGCCGCAAGGCGGCGGTTCGCTTCGGCCGCGACTGGCAGGCGGATGCCGAGCGGCGCGATTTCACCATGAACGCGCTGTCGGTTTCTCCCGACGGCACGCTCCACGACCACGTCGGCGGCCTCGCCGATCTGCAGGCGCGCCGCGTGCGCTTCATCGGCGATCCGGCGCTGCGCATCGCCGAGGACTACCTGCGCATTCTGCGGTTCTTTCGCTTCCATGCCGCCTACGGCCACGGTCCGCCGGATCGCGCCGGGCTCGCCGCCACCATCGCCGCCCGCGACGGCATCGACCGGCTGTCGCGAGAACGCGTGCGCGCCGAGCTCCTCAAACTGTTGGTCGCGGCCGGCGCGGCTCCGACGGTCGCCGTGATGGCGGAGACCGGCCTGCTCGGCAGGGTCCTCGGCGGCGTGCCGCTGACGCCCGGCTTCACCAACATGGTGGCGGTCGAGGCGGTCGTCGGCCTGCCCCCCGATCCGATGCGCCGGCTGGCGGCGCTCGGCGTGATGATCGTCGAGGACGCCGAACGGCTGACCCAGCGGCTGCGGCTCTCCAATGCCGAGCATGAGCAGCTCGCCGCGATGGCGGACGGGTGGTGGCGGATCGCACCGGCCATGGGGGCGGCCGCCGCGCGCGCTGCGCTCTATCGGGCTGGCGCCGCGCGGTTCACCGATCGGGCGCTGCTCGCGTGGGCGCGCTCGGGCGCCGAAGCGGCCGACGCGCCGTGGCGCGATCTGGCGCTGCTGGGCAACGCCTGGACCCCGCCGCGCTTCCCGCTGAAGGCCGCCGACCTGATGGCTCGCGGCATCCGCGCCGGACCGCGCCTCGGCGCGAGCCTGAAGGCCGCCGAGGAGGCCTGGATCGCAGCCGGCTTTCCGGCCGATCGAGCAGCACTTGCGGCGATCGCCGACGCGGCATCCCGCGGGGGCGGCAGCATGTAGGATGGGTTGAGCTCTTGCGGAACCCATCAATGGGTTTCGCGGCGAAAT
>JBEKZK010000285.1:0-5930 GCA_049509935.1 Xanthobacteraceae bacterium
TAGCAATAGATAGACCGCAGCCAAGTGTAAAACGAGCGAATCTCATCCAGTCGCATCAAATTCGCGATGGATAAGCTGTTATGTGTGATACCCGACATAGATAAAAGCCGTGCTGTCCATGGCTTTTTAACGGTGCGGCCGCGGCGGCGATGTGGCGACATTCACATGATGCACCGAAGTACACGACGGGTGCGCTTGCTGTCGCGCACTACACCATCGAAGCGTCGGGCCAGCCCGGGCTCGATCCTGGAGATCATTTGTCACTCTGGTTGCTCGAAGCCGCGGCGCTCTGGCCCTCCGGGTCGATCGCGCCGCCCCGCCGCGCGGGGGTACGTAAAGTCACTGGCAGTATAATAATCACGGTGCTCACATGAATTTCGAATAGGAATCCTGTATGTCAGCAATTCCACTTGGGGATGATCTGCATATCCGCCCTCGGCACCGGCTATTTCACTTGAGACGGCAGGTCATGTTATTCGATTCTTTAAATATCGCTAACCAATGTATTGTCTAACCCAAGTCTGAGCGATATGGCTCCCCACCCGGACCTGGCCAGGAGCTCATCGGGTCACGGTACGCCCGACCAATGCCGACCGATCGACACATCCGCCGACACCCTCGCCTGAAACCTGTCGAGACCCCGAGCATGAAGCTGTCCCCTCTGCCTCACCTTGCCGCGCAGGATTTCCGGCTGGCGGTCGAATCCTGCCCCAACGGCATGGTCATGAGCGACTGCCACGGCCGCATCGTGCTGGTCAATGGCGAGGTCGAACGGCTCTTCGGGTACGACCGTGGGGAGCTGATCGGGCAGCCGATCGCCATTCTCGTCCCGGAACGACTGCGCGACCACCATGTTGCGTACCCTGGCGACGACGTCGTGCGGACGCCGCCCGCGTTCGGACCGGGCCGTGATCGGCTGGGACGGCGCAAGGACGGCAGCGAGTTCCCGGTCGAGGCGGACATCAACCCGATTCGCCCCGAGAAGGGCCGGCTGGTATTGAGCGTGATCGTCGATGTCACCGGGCGCAAGCAGGCCCATGAGATGTTCGAGCTTGCGGTCGAGGCCTGCCCCAGCGGCATGGTCATGGTGGACAGCACCGGCAGGATCGTGCTCGTCAACGGCGAGATCGAGCGGCTGTTCGACTACGACCGCGAGCAGTTGATCGGACATCCGATCGAGCTCCTGCTGCCGCCCGGATTGCGCCAGCAGCACGCGGCGCATCGCCAGGGGTTCGTCGCCGAGCCGCAGACGCGCCGGATGGGGTCCGGCCGCGATCTGCTCGGACGGCGCCGGGACGGCAGCGAGTTTCCGGTCGAGGTGGGCCTCAACCCGATCAGCACCGAGGAGGGAGTGGTGATCCTCGGCGTCATCGTCGATATCACCGAGCGCAACCAATCCGCGCAAAGGTTCGAGGCCGCTGTCGAAGCATGCCCTAGCGGCATGATGATGATCGACGGCAATGGCCTGATCGTCCTCGCCAATCGTGAAATCGAACGGCTGTTCGGCTACGGCCGCGACGAGCTGACCGCGCGGTCGATCGAAATCCTCGTTCCGGAGGGATTGCGCGACGGTCAACGCCAGGATTGGGACGACTTCACCTCATGGCCGGAGGTGCTCCCCATGGGGGGAGGGCGCGATCTCACCGGATTGCGCAAGAACGGCAGCGAGTTCGAGGTGGCAATCAGCCTCAATCCCCTCCAGTTCGCTGAGGACCTGATGGTGCTCTGCGTGGTCGAGGACGTCAGCGAGCGCCGGCGGATCGAGCGCCTGAAGGACGAGTTCGTCGCCACCGTCAGCCACGAGCTGCGGACGCCACTGACGTCGATTGCGGCTTCGCTCGGACTTCTCGCCGGCAACTCGGCGATCGTCTTGCCGGATTCGGTCAAGCGCCTGATCACGATCGCGCATACCAATACCCAGCGGCTGGTCCGCTTGATCAACGACATCCTCGACATCGAAAAGATCGAATCCGGTCAGGTGGTGTTCGACCTCCGGCGCATCGAGGTCCGATCGCTGGTCGAGCACGCGATCGAAGCGAGCCGGGGCCTCGCCCAAAGCCAGAATGTCGGGCTGCGCCTGGACCACGCATCGGTCGCCGCCGAGGTCAACGCCGACGCCGACCGGCTCACCCAGGTGCTCGTCAACCTGCTGTCCAATGCGATCAAGTTCTCGCTCGGCGCCGGCGAGGTCGTCGTCTCGGTCGCACACCAGAACGGCGTCGTCCGTGTCGGCGTCCGCGACCATGGGCCCGGCATCCCCGAGAGCTTCAAGAAACGCATCTTCGACAAATTCGCTCAGGCCGATGCGTCCGATACGCGGCAGAGGGGCGGAACGGGTCTCGGGCTGAGCATCGTCAGGGAGATCGTCGCCAGGCTGGAGGGCGAGGTCGGATTCTCCGATGCGCCGGGCGGCGGCACGATCTTTCATGTCGATCTCCCCGACTGGGAGCACGCGACCGGCGGCGACGGCGAGGCGGAGGCGGACCGCATGCGTCTGCTGATCTGCGACGACTATCCGTGGGCGGCGAAGCAGCTGGCCAGGGAGCTCGCCGAGATCGGTGTCGCCTGCGATATCGCGTCGACCGCCGCAGAGGCCATCGGCAGGGCGACGGCCAGGCGCTATGCGGCGATCCTCATCGACCTGCTGCTGTCCGATTGTGATGGCGTCAGCCTGATCCGGTCGCTGCGCGCGCTTCCGCAGACCGGCCTCACCCCGATGGTCGTGGTCTCGTCGGACATGAAGCGCGGACGCGACGACATCAGATCGTCGAGCCAGCGCGCCCTCGAGCAGAGCCTGCACGTGCTCGATTGGTTCCGTGAGCAGGGCGACACCGACCGCCCCGCCGGTCTGCCGGAGCGATCCGGCGCGTGCGGCGGCAGCCGGCGCCTGCACGTCCTGCACCTGGACACCGATCCCGAGGTGCTGAGGGTGGTGGCCAAGGCGGTATCGTCGACCGCCGACGTGACGTCGGTCGCGACGCTCGACGCCGCCCGCGAAGCCCTCGCCGCCAATCGGGTCGATCTCGTCATGCTCGACGCCGGCCGGCCGACGATGTGCGGGCTGGAGCTGCTTCCCGAGCTCCACGACAGCGACCGTAATGCCATCCCGGTCATCGTCTTGTCCGCAGAAGGCATGAACACGACCTGGGCGCTGCAGATTGGCTACGCGCTCAACAAGACGACCAGCGCGATCCAAGGGCCGATCCCTGAAATGTCGTGCGTCGAGGTCCAAGGAGCATGAGGCTCTCGACCAGCACGGCCTTGGCGATGTCGGCGGTTGCCCTGCTGTCGACCGCGATCGTCGGCACGGTGACCTACAAGACTGTGGAAAGCGCCACCGTCCGGCAGGCGCAGGAGCTGATCGAATCACATCTGGGCATGGTGGCGGAGCTCCTGGAGACGATTCGCGCCGCGCGCTCCGACGTGCTCGTCGAGTCGCGAAGTCTCGATCGCTTCCGCACGTCCGCGCTGCCGGGCGGCCGCATCTACCTGCTCGATGAACGCGGCGATGATATCGCGCAACCGGACCGCGAGCTCGCGTCGGCAGTCGGTCGATGGACGCGGCTCGGCGACGATTTTCCGGCGCTCGCCGCGACCGCGCCGGCGGGCCAGGCCGGGATGTCCGCAGACCTTCGGCAGGGCAGCTTTCAATCGGTTGCCGACTGGACCGGCGTGCCGTTCGGGCTGGGCACCAGGTCGGTCCACCTGACGGACGGCCGAACGGTCACGCTGATCGAGGCATTGCCGGAATCCGTCATCAAGGCACCGATGATCGCCACCCGCGGCGCGATCGTGGAGGCCGCGCTGGTGGCAAGCCTCGCCGCCATCGCTCTCTCGATCGCATTCGCGCGGGCGCTCGCCGGCCCCCTGCGGGAGATGACGACGGCCGTCCAATCATTCGGACGCAACGAGACCCTCAGCCTCCCGACATCCGCCCCGGGAGAGATCGGCATCCTGGCCGGCGCCTTCGAGCGGGTGAGGGCGGACATTACCGCCTCGGCCGCCGAGATCGCGCGCTACGATCGGATGGAGCGGGAATACATCGCCGCGGTGGAATCATCCGCCCTGGCGTTCATCACCACGCAGCTCGACGGCACCATCACCGCCTGGAGCCGCGGCGCCGTGAAGCTGTTCGGCTACACCGCCGATGAGACGGTCGGCCGCAATGTCCTGATGGTCGTTCCCGACGATCGACATCGTGAGGTCGTCGACATTCTCCACAAGATCGGCCGCGGCGAGACCGTCGAAAATCGGCGCACCGTCCGCTTCGACAAGTCCGGCAGGCCGATCCACGTCGCGATCAGCGTGGCGCCGATTCTGGACGCGTCAGGACGCCCGGACGGTGCATCCGCCATCCTGCAGGACATTACCGGGCAGACGCTGGCCGAGGAAAAATTCCGGCTGGCGGTGGAATCCTGTCCCAGCGGCATGGTCATGATCGACGGGGCCGGCACGATCGTGCTGGTCAATGGTGAGATCGAGCGGCTGTTCGAGTACGACCGCGAGGAGCTCATCGGGCAGCCGATCGAAATCCTCGTGCCGGCGCGATTGCGCAACCAGCATGCCGCGCAGCGCCGAGACTTCGTCGGCCGGCTGGAGACCCGGCAGATGGGAGCGGGCCGCGACCTGGTGGGACGGCGCAAGAGTGGCGGCGAGTTCCCGCTCGAGGTGGGCCTCAACCCGATCGAGACCGACCAGGGGCCGCTGGTCCTCGGCGTGGTCGTCGACATCACCCAGCGCAAGCAGGCCCAGGAGATGTTTCAGCTCGCCGTCGAGGCCTGTCCGAGCGGCATGATGATGATCGACGGCAACGGCAGCATCGTCATGGCCAATCGCGAGATCGAGCGGCTGTTCGGCTACGGCCGCGGCGAGCTGGTCGCACGGCCCGTCGACATCCTGGTCCCCGAGGGTTTGCGCGCCAGCCATCGCCGCCAACGCGAGGACTTCAACGCCTGGCCGGAGGCGCGCACCATGGGCGCGGGGCGCGATCTTGTGGCATTGCACCGGAACGGCAGCGAGTTCCCGGTGGAGATCGGACTCAACCCGATCCACCTCGGCGAGGACGAGTTGATGGTGCTGTGCGTCGTCCAGGACATCAGCGAGCGCAAGCGGGCCGAGCACCTCAAGGACGAGTTCGTCGCCACCGTGAGCCACGAGCTGCGCACGCCGCTGACCTCGATCGCCGCTTCCCTCGGACTGCTCGCCGGCAATCAGGCAATCACCCTGCCGGAGACCGCCAAGCGCCTGGTCGCCATCGCGCACACCAACAGCCAGCGCCTGGTCCGCCTGATCAACGACATCCTCGACATCGAGAAGATGGAGTCCGGCCAGGTGATGTTCGACCTCAAGCGCATCGAGGTGCGGTCGCTTGTCGAGCAGGCGATCGAGGCGAGCCGCGGCCTGGCGGAGAGCCGCAACGTCGCGCTGCGCCTGGACGACGCGTCGGTCGCCGCCGACGTCAACGCCGACCCCGACCGTCTCACCCAGGTGGTCGTCAATCTGCTGTCGAACGCCATCAAGTTCTCGCCCGCCGGGTCCGAGGTGGTCGTCTCGGTCGCTCACCAGGGCGGCATCGTCCACATCGGCGTGCGCGATCACGGACCCGGAATCTCCGACGAGTTCAAGCCGCGAATCTTCGACAAGTTCGCGCAGGCCGACTCGTCCGACGCGCGCCAGAAGGGCGGCACCGGCCTCGGGCTCAGCATCGTCAGGCAGATCGTCACCCGGCTCGAGGGCGAGGTAGGCTTCTCCGACGCGCCGGGCGGCGGCACGATCTTTCGCGTCGATCTGCCCGACTGGGAGAGCCTGAAAGGCGCCGGCGAGCCGGAGCCGGCCGGGACCCGGGTGCTGATCTGCGACGATTATCCGCCGCTCGCCAAGGTGCTGGCCGCCCACCTCGGCAGGGCGGGGTTCGCCGCCGATATCGCCTT
>JBEKZK010000286.1:0-5926 GCA_049509935.1 Xanthobacteraceae bacterium
CAGCGCCGCGCCCACCGCCAGCAGGCACACCAGCAGGATGAGCGCCGCGACCGTGTAGGGCCGCTGGAGCGCGAAGCCGGCTATGGACATTTGCCTGCGATCTCCCGAGCCCGGATTCGGCGCGCTCCGCGTCCCGCACCCCGGTCACCTCTCGCTTCCGCGCTCGGAGCTCCTCGTGACCGGGGTCCGACCGGCCAACTCCCCGCATATGCGCCCGCCAGCGGCCGGAATGCGCGCCAAGGAGAAAGCGCGCCGGGCTGCAAAAGTTCCCCGAATGGCGATGGGCTTGGCGATCGATGCATTCCATCGCGCAGCAGCCGACCGCGATGGGTCAATCCGGCTATTGATCCGCCGCCCGGCGCCGGTTGCCGTGCCGCGACCTCCCGCCGGGAGCGGAACGGCCCCGCGCGCCATCGCCGCGTGGTATGCTCTGCATGGTATCGCCTTGACGCCCGATGCGCGTTTGCCGATACGAGGGCCCGGCACACGGCCCGACACGGAACGCTCGGCCGGAAGAGGACGGAATGCAGCGACCCCGCATAGCGATCATCGGTGCCGGCACCATCGGGGCGAGCTGGGCTGCCGGCTTTCTCGCCCACGGCTTCGAGGTCGCGGCCCATGATCCGGCGCCCAACAGCGAGCGCTTCGCCCGTCGCTTCATCGACAATGCCTGGCAGGCGCTGAGCAGGCTCGGTGTCGTGCGGCCAGGGGCGAGCCCCGATCGGCTGACCTTCCACGGCGACGCCGCGGCGGCGGTCGACGGCGCGGAATTCGTCCAGGAGAGCGGCCCCGAGCGCGAGGACCTCAAGATCGCGCTGTTCGCCGAGCTCGACGCCGTCATGCCGGCGGAAGCGATCCTCGCCTCCAGCTCGTCGGGCCTGCTCATCAGCAGGCTGCAGAGCCGCTGCCGCCATCCCGAGCGCTGTGTCCTTGGACATCCGTTCAATCCGCCGCACCTGATCCCGCTGGTCGAGGTCATCGGCGGCGCCCGGACGGCGCCCGCGACGATCGCCCGCGCCATGGAGATCTACACCGCGATCGGCAAAAAGCCGATCCATATCAGGAAGGAGGTGCGCGGCCACGTCGCCAACCGGCTTCAGGCGGCGCTGTGGCGGGAGGCGGTTCATCTGGTGGCCGAAGGGGTGGTGTCGGTCTCCGATGCCGATGCGGCGATCGCCCACGGTCCGGGTCTGCGCTGGGCGCTGATGGGCCCGCACCTCACCTTTCACCTCGCCGGCGGCGAAGGCGGCATGGCGCATTTCATGTCGCATCTCGCCGCGCCGATGCAGAGCTGGATCGACGATCTGGGAAATCCGCGGCTGACACCGGACGTGCAGAAGGTCATCATCGACGGCGTCGCCGAGGAGGCCGCCGGGCGCAGCGTCGCCGACCTCGAGCGCTGGCGCGACGAGAAGCTGATCGAGATCCTGAAGGTCTCGGGATCCGCCTGACCGAACCACTGCGCCCACGGAGCACCGGCCGATGAAGAGGATTCTGTCCTGCGCGGTCACCGGAGCGAGCCCGTCGATCGGCAAGCACCCGGCCATTCCGATAACGCCGCAGCAGATCGCCGAGGCGGCGATCGGGGCCGCGCGGGCGGGCGCCGCGGTCGCCCATATTCACGTACGCGACCCGAAGACCGGCGCGCCGAGCATGGAGCTCGAGCTCTACCGGCAGGTCGTGAACCGCATTCGCGACAGCGGCGTCGACGTCCTGATCAATCTGACGACCGGGCCGGGCGGCCGCTTCGTTCCCGGAGCGGACGATCCGAACGTTCCGGGACCCGGCTCCAACCTGTGCACCCCGCTGGTCCGGGTGCGCCACGTGCTCGAGCTCGAGCCCGACATCTGCAGTCTCGACTTCGCCACCATGTGGTTCGGCGACAGCGCCTTCGTCAATGCGCCGCCGATCCTCGCCGAGATGGCCAGGCTCATCGGCCGGGCCGGCGTGCTGCCCGAGCTCGAGGTGTTCGACACCGGCGACATTCACCTGGCGCGGCATTTCCTCGACACCGGCGTGCTGGCGCCGCCGGGCTTCTTCCAGATCGTGCTCGGGGTGCGCTACGGCGCCTCGGCGATCCCGGAATCGATGCTCTACATGCGCAACCTGCTGCCGCCGGGCGCGCGCTGGTCGGCCTTCGGCACCTCGAGCCAGCAGTTTCCCATGCTGGCGCAGTCCCTGCTGCTCGGCGGCAACCTTCGCGTCGGGCTGGAGGACACGCTCTATCTGGAAAAGGGCGTGCTGGCGCCGGACAATGCCGCGCTGGTCGACAAGGGCGTGACGATCATGCGCGCGCTCGGCTTCGAGCCGGCGACGCCGCCGGAAGCGCGTGCCATGCTCGGCATCGGCGGCGCACGGGCTGCGGCAGGCGCCGTCACGGCCGCATGACCGCAGCGCTATGGTTCATCGCTGGGTGCTGGATCGCGCTTGCGATCTACTGGGCGGTGGCGGCGCGGTCGGCCAAGCCGAGCGCCCAGCGCCAGGCTGGGGTCCCGCGTGTCCTGCATCTGGTGACGCTCACCGCCGCGGGTGCGCTTCTGATCGCGCCACGGTGGCCGTATCCGCTGAGCCTGCTGGTGGTGCCGCACGGCGCCACCGCCGACGTCGGCGGCGGTGTCCTGTGCCTCTGCGGCCTCGTGGTGGCCCTGTGGGCACGGCGGACGCTCGGCGGCAACTGGAGCTCGGCCGTCACCTTCAAGCAGGGGCACGAGCTGATCCTGCGCGGTCCCTACAACTACGTTCGCCACCCGATCTATACCGGCCTGTTGCTGATGGCGCTGGGCACGGCGATCGCGATCGGGCGGCTGCACGCCTGGATCGGGCTGCTCCTCTGCATCGCAGGCTTCTGGGTCAAGCTGCGCCAGGAGGAAGCCCTGATGGTCCGCGAATTCCCCGACCACTATCCGGCCTACCGCCGACGGGTCAAGGCGCTCATCCCGTTCGTCATTTGAACCGGCCGCCCGGCATGATACCGGTGCAACCTCGGACCTCGACCGATTCGATCTTCACTCGATCGTGTCCGTGCCGGGGCCACGGAGGCTGCCGTCGTGCGGACGGGCGGCATATGCTGATAAGCTTCGGAATCGGTGCACTAGACGGAGCGTTTCGGATCGGCGCCCATGGCCAGTGATTCCAGCGCGCGCGAGGGCATGGTGCGGCGCATCAGCGCCGCGCTCGACCATATCGACAAGCACGGCAGCCTGAAGGGGTTCGCGGCGAGCGAGGCGGACCGCAAGGCCCTGATCGCCGCCGCGACGGCGCAGGAGCTGGTCGCGTGGGACCCGGAACGCGAGCGACATCAGCTCACGCCGGGCGCGCACAAGTGGCTGAAGATGTTCTTTCACGGGCGCAAGTGAGCGGGGCAGCGACGGGAGGTTCGACATGAGAGCCACGACGGCGTCATCAGCGGGCATCGCGGCGATCGGCCTTGCGGCGTTTCTCGCCGGGGTGCCGACCGCGGCATCCGCCCAGCAGACCACCGCGGTGGAGATCGGCGCCAGCGATCTCGGCGGCGTCGTCAGCGGGCCGAACGGGCCGGAAGCCGGCGTCTGGGTGATCGCCGAGACCACCGACCTGCCGACCAAGTTCGCCCGGATCGTGGTCACCGACGATCGCGGCCGCTACCTGGTTCCCGATCTTCCGGCCGCCGCCTACAGCGTCTGGGTGCGCGGCTACGGGCTCGTCGATTCGTCCAAGGTCCGGACCACGCCGGGAAAGCTGCTCGAGCTGACGGCGGTCGCGGCGCCGAGCCCCGCGGCGGCGGCCGAATTCTATCCGGCCATCTACTGGTACGCGATGCTGAAGGTTCCCGACCCGAGCCTGTTCCCCGGGACCGGCCCCAACGGCAACGGCATGCCGGAGAGCATCAAGTCCCAGGGCCAGTGGCTCGACACGGTCAAGACCGACGGCTGCTACCCCTGCCATCAGCTCGGCAACAAGGCGTCGCGCACCATCTCGCCGACGCTGGGCCACTACAACACCCGCGCCGAGGCCTGGGAGCGGCGCATCCAGTCCGGCCAGGCCAGCGGCAACATGGTCAACGCGATCAGCCGGATCGACGCCCACCGGGCGCTGGAGCTGTTCGCCGACTGGACCGACCGGATCGCCGCCGGCGAGCTGCCGGCCGCCACGCCGTCGCGTCCGCAGGGCATCGAGCGCAACGTGGTGATCACGTTGTGGGACTGGGCCGGCCCGCAGCAATACCTGCACGACCAGATCTCCACCGACCGGCGGCACCCGACCGTCAATGCCAACGGCCGGATCTACGGCTCGCCCGAGGAGAGCACCGATTTCGTTCCGATCCTCGATCCGGTGCGCAACACGACGAGCCAGCTCAAGATGCAGGTGCGGGATCCCGCGACCCCCTCCTCCAAGGATCTCCCGATCCTGGCGCCGTCGCCGTACTGGGGCGAGGAGCCGATCTGGGACAGCCAGACCAGCGTCCACAACCCGATGTTCGACGAGAAGGGGCGGGTGTGGTTCACCGCCCGCGTCCGCCCGCCGGAGAACCCGGCGTTCTGCCGCAAGGGCTCCGATCATCCGTCGGCGAGGCTGTTTCCGCTCGCGCAGTCCAACCGCCAGCTGGCGATGTACGATCCGAAGTCCGACAAGCTCACCTTGATCAGCACCTGCTTTCCGACCCACCATCTGCAGTTCGCGGAGGACGCCAACCAGACGCTGTGGACCAGCGCCGGGGGCCCGGCCAGCGGCGTCATCGGCTGGCTGAACCGGAAGATGTTCGAGGAGACCGGCGACGAGCAGCGGTCACAGGGCTGGACCGCCCTCGTCCTCGACACCAACGGCAACGGCCGGCGTGACGACTACGCCGAGCCGAACGAGCCGCTCGATCCCGCCAAGGACAAGCGGCTCGCGGCCGCTTTCTACGGCGTGGCGCCCAACCCGGCGGACGGCTCGATCTGGGGCTCGGTGATCGGATTTCCCGGTGCGATCCTCCGCCTCGACCCGGGCAACGATCCGCCGGCCACCGCCTTGACCGAAATCTACGAGCCGCCGTTTCCCGGCTACTCGCCGCGCGGAATGGACATCGACAGCAATGGCGTGGTGTGGGCCCCGCTGGCCAGCGGGCATCTGGCGAGCTTCGATCGCCGCAAATGCAAGGGTCCGCTCAACGGCCCACAGGCGACCGGCAAGCATTGTCCGGAGGGCTGGACGCTCCATCCGTTCCCGGGGCCGCAGCTCACCGGGGTGACCGACCCGGGCAGCGCCGAGGCGAGCTATTACACCTGGGTCGACCAGCACGGCGTGTTCGGGCTCGGCGAGAACGTTCCGTTCGCCACCGGCAACGCCAATGAGTCGCTGATCGCGTTCCTCGACGGCCGCTTCGTCAACCTGCGGGTCCCCTACCCGATGGGCTTTTACGCCAAGGGCATGGATGCACGCATCGACGACCCCGCCGCGGGCTGGAAGGGCAAGGGCCTGTGGTCGACATTCGGCAACCGTACGCCCTTCCATCTGGAGGGCGGCAAGGGAACCCTGGCCAAGGTGGTGAAATTTCAGCTCAGGCCTGATCCGCTGGCACGGTAAGCCGCCGGCTGCGGCGCAGCTCGGCGAACGAGATGAGGCGGTTGCGGCTCTCGTCCCACAGCGTCAGCCGCACGCATCCGAGGCTCTGCCACAGCGTCAGCCGGCCCACCCCGCGCAGCTCGGGATGGTCCTCGAGAACGCGCGGCAGCCGGTAGAACGGAATCCGGCTGCACAGATGGTGGACGTGGTGGATCCCGATATTGGCGGTGAACCATTGCAGCACCCTGGGCAGATCGTAGTGCGAGCTGCCGTGCAAGGCGGCCTCGTGCATGTTCCACGTTTGCCCTTCGGCCCAGAACGTGTGCTCGAACTGATGCTGGACGTAAAACAACCAGACCCCCATCGATGAGGCCAGCGCGATGATCGGCAGCTGCACGAGCAG
>JBEKZK010000287.1:0-5920 GCA_049509935.1 Xanthobacteraceae bacterium
GATCGCTGCTGCGCGCAGGCGCGGCGCCGGCGGATCGAGAGCTACACCGGGGCCGACCCGCGCCGGGTCATGCAGCAGGCGCGCCGATGAGCGCCGGCCATCCGCACCGGCGTCTCAACGCGCGCCACGAGGCCGAGCTCGCCCGGCTGCGCCGCGATCCCGCGGTGGCGGCGCGGCTCGGCCGGCGCTTTGCCATCGATACCCGGCACGACGTCGCCGACCTCGCCGGCTACGACACCGCGGGCCGCACCATCTATATCGACCGGCACCTGGCGGCGGCGCTGCGCGCCGGCCGGCTGGCGCTGCCGGGACGAGGCAACGCACAGGTCGGTCGGATCGTGATGCGGGCGCTGGCGACGCACGAGCACACCGAGAAGGCGCTGATCGACGCCAAGGGCTATTCCTACCCGGCGGCGCACGAATTCGCCACGCTCGCCGAGCACCAGCTCCTGCGCTCCGCCGGGGTGGCGCCGCACGCCTACGAGGCGGCGCTGAAGCCATGGATCAGGCGCATCTCGCGTGGGCCGATCGAGACGCCGCCCAAACAACTCGACTGCACGCCGTACCGCGACGATCCGGACCGCGCGGATCAGCGCGTGCTCGCGATCTATCGCCGGCTCGGCGTCACCGACGCGGCGCGGCCGGTCGAGCGCGACGAAAGATTCCCGAACCGGGAACGTCATGGCGTTGCCTGACCGCGCCGCCTTGCCATGCAGGCGGCCGTCACCTGGCGAGAACCACCTCTCCGGTCAGCGAGGAGTGGTCCCACGGGACCTGCTTGCGGTGCGTCGCCGCGATCACGTCGGCGCGGACCTTGCGCATGATGGTGCCGATGTCGACGCCCGGAGTCGCGATATGCTGCAGCAGCGCCGTGGTGAACGGACTGTTGCGGCCGTCGCCATCCAGCGCCACGTTGTCGGGCTGCGTCGCGTAGCTGATCATCGTTCCGATCGCGCTGTGGATGACGGCGAGGCCGCGCTCGGTCGGCATCGCGCGCCCCTGTGCCAGGCTGCGCGCCAGCGGATTTTCCCGGCAGGCATCGAGGAAGATCAGGTTGACACGGTCCTGCGATTGCATCTGCGCCAGAACCGTCGCCATGTCGACCATGTCGAGCGCGAGGTCTCCCGGTCGCTCGAGCCGGGCGTCGACCGGAACCAGGTAGTTCCTGCCGTCGACCTGCAGGCCATGCCCCGCGTAGAAGAACAGGGCGAGGTCGGCACGATCGAGCCTGCGGCCGAACTCGCGGATCGCGTCATCCATCCCGTGCCGGTCGAGGTCATGAGCCTCGACCACGTCGAAATCGAGCTTCCGCAGAGCCTGGGCGATGTCGGCCGCGTCGTTCCTCGGATTGCCCAGAGCATTTGCAACCCGGTAGGCGCTGTTGCCGATGACGAGTGCAACACGCCGTTCCACGATCGGGGGCGGCGGTCTTGCGACGGGCGCCGGACCGGCAGCAGCCGGCACCTCCGGGGCGGGCGCGGCAGCGGCGGCCGCCGCCGTCAGGGCCGCCAGCGCCGCGAGCCGCTCGCGCGCCGTGTCGTGCGCCCATCTGCCGTTGACGCCCTTTTGCGGGATCGCAAGCGCGGCATTGAAATCGGCCCGGGCACGCTCTCGATCACCCGTCGCCTCGTAGGCGAGGCCGCGGCTGGTGAACGCGGAGGTGAATCCGGGATCCAGCCGCATCGCTTCGGTGAAGTCGGCGATGGCGCGACCATGGTCGCCCTTTGCATCATATGCATCGCCTCGGTTGCCGAGCAGCACGGCGTCCTTCGGGCCGAGGCGGATCGCCTCGGTGAAGTCGGCGATGGCGCGGTCGTGGTCGCCCTTGGCGGTGTAGGCGAGGCCGCGGATGTTGAACGCACCGACGGAAGCCGGATCGAGCCGGATCGCCTCGGTGAGGTCGGCAATCGCGCGGTCGTGGTCGCCCTTGAGCCTGAACGCGGCGCCGCGATTCAAGAACGCCGATGGGTGTTTCGGATTGAGCCGGATCGCCTCGCTGTGATCGGCGATGGCACGGTCGTGCTCGCCCTTGGCGTTGTAGGCATAGCCGCGGTTGTTGAACGCCGCGACGAATGTCGGATCGAGCCGGATGGCCTCGGTGAAGTCGGCGATCGCGCGATCCTGGTCACCCTTGCCAACGCAGGCGAAGCCGCGGTTGAAGAACGCCACGGCGTAGTTCGGCCGGAGTCGGATCGCCTCGGTGAAGTCGGCGATGGCGCGATCGTGGTCGCCCTTGGCGTCGAAGGCGTTACCGCGGCCATTGAACGTCACGGCGGACTGCGGATCGAGCCGGATCGCCTCGTCGTAGTCGGCGATGGCGCGATCGTGGTCGCCGATGACATCGTAGTCATAGCCACGATTGCTGAACGCCAGGGCGTATTTCGGATTGTGTCGGATCGCCTCGTCGTAGTCGGCGATGGCGCGATCGCGAGTCCCCTTGCGGTCGTGGGCATAGGCGCGGTTGAAGAACGCGACGGCGTAGCTCGGCCGGAGCCGGATCGCCTCGGTGAAGTCGGCGATGGCGCGGTCGCGCTCACCCTTGGCATCCAGCGCATCGCCACGGTTGTTGAACGCCACAGCGAGCTTCGGATCGAGCCTGATCGCCTCGTCGAGGTCGGCGATGGCGCGGTCGTGGTCGCCCTTGCGATGGTAGGCGGCACCGCGGTTGTTGAGCGCCAGGGCATCCTTCGGATTGAGCCGGATCGCCTCGTCGTAGTTGGCGATGGCGCGGTCGAGGTCGCCCTTGGTATTGTAAACGACGCCGCGGAAGTAGAACGCCAGGGCCTGCCTGGGATCGAGCCGGATCGCCTCGGTGAAGTCGGCGATGGCGTGGTCGTTGTCGCCTCTGGCGCGGTAGGCGATGCCGCGGTTGGCATAGACCTGCGCCAGCTCGCCGCCCTTCAGCTTCCTCGATTCGATCGCGCGCGTGCAGGCGGCAAGGGACGTTTCGCCGGATGCGCTGATGCAGGTCCCGCGGTCGTCGGCAAAGGCGGGCGCGCTCGCGAGCAGGCCGCCGAGCAGGATGATCCCGGTGCACCATGGCGGATGACGCATGTCCAACTCCCGATCAGGCAGGCGAACAACCTAACATATGCAACCGAATCCTGAAAGTGCCGATGCGCGCCCGGTCCCGTCAATTGCCGGGCATGCCGACGGCGGGGCCGGTCGCGGTATCCAATTCCGATCTCGGAGGCTGATGATGCGCCGGCTCGACCAGGTATCGCCAATGATGCGCCATCGGGTCGGCGGCCTGGTCGACCAATATCAGAGCGTGATCTGCGACTGCGGCACCGAGCTGGTGGCGCGGCGCGGCGGCGTCGCGCGCTGCCCGGCGTGCGGCCGCAGCGACGTGCCGGCGATCGCGGCGGTGACCGGCGCGGTCGCCGCGACGCTCGAACGATCCCGCGAGCTCGACCATCACCTCAGCGCCGCGGCCGATGCCGCAAAGGAGCGATCCATGACGACGACCCACAAGGTGCGCGGCATCGCGCGCCTGGTGCAGAATTTTCACGCCATGAACGACGAGGCGGAAAAGCTCGCCGACGAGATGGAGCGCCACGCCGGCCGCGTCACCGACGGCATGCGCACGACGCGCGCCGTGGTGGCGCAGGTGGCGCAGGCCGCCGACGAGATCGAGGCCGCCAACGCGCTTTTTACCAATGGTGGCGAGCCGCTCGATGCGCCGTCCGCTGGGCTCTCTGCCGCCGCCGCGGCGCCCGATGCGGCCACGGCTGCAACGTCTGCGGAGGTCCGCCGATGAGCCCGCACGACACCGCCGCCGACCGCGCCGCCGCAGCGCTGACCGACGCCGAGGACATCGAGACGACGCTGCGCGAGCTCCGCGCCAGCGCGACCGCGGTGATGCGCGGCATCCGGCTCGCCGCCGAGAACGCGCCGCCCGAGCCGGAGAAGCAGACCGGCCACCCCGACAAGGCCGGTACGCTGTATGCGAAGGTGGCCGAAGCCATGATCGCGTCGATCGAATGCAAGGCCAGGCTCGACGACCTCCGCGCGCGGCCGGCGGCCGGCGCCGGGCCGCAGCCGCTGGACGAGGTCGTCGCCGCGCCGCTCGCCGAGGCGCTGGCGGCGATCAGGCGGTCCCGGCAGGACGCCTGATGCGGCATGGGGGATGCTCCGAATGGCGCGGCGAGGACGCCCGAGCTGCGCGGCGCGCGCTATCTTCATCCGCGCCATCGGTGGCTCGCCGATGTCATCACCAACGAGCTGCCGTTCTGGGACTACGCGACCGCGTCCGACCACTATCAGGCCTTCCTCGATCCTGCGAGCCGTCAGGTGCTCGACGCGGCCGGGCTGGCGCTGCTCGGCTGCAACGACCGCTTCTTCCTGCTGACCACGCTGCTCGCACGCCACGACGCGCTCCATCCGTGGGTGTTCGCGCGCACCCGCGAGGTCGAGGCGGCGCCCGACGGGCATCTCGACCTGTGGAGCCGCTATCATTTCAAGTCCTCGGTCTGCACCTTCGCCGGCATCATCCAGGAGGTGCTGTGCGACCCCGAGCTCACCGTCGCGATCTTCTCGTTCAAGGCCGACATCGCCAAGGCGTTTCTGGTGCAGATCAAGCGCGAGCTGGAGAGCAACGGGTGCCTGCAGCGGCTCTATTCCGACGTGCTGTGGGCGGCGCCGCGCAGCGAGGCGCCGAAATGGTCTGAATCCGAGGGTTTGATCGTCAGGCGCCGGGGCAACCCCAAGGAGGCGACCATCGAGGCCCACGGCCTGGTCGACGGACAGCCGACGTCGCGGCACTACGACCTGCTGGTCTACGACGACGTGGTCACCGACAAGTCGGTGACGTCGCCGGAGCAGATCCTCAAGACCACGGCGGCCTGGGAGCTCTCCGACAACCTCGGCAAGCACGACGGCGTGCGCAAGTGGCACGTCGGCACGCGCTATCACTTCGGCGACACCTACGGGGTGATCCTCGAGCGCGGCGTGCTCAAGCCAAGAATCCATCCGGCCACCGACGACGGTACGCTCAACGGCAGGCCGGTCCTGCTCACCCAGGCCCGCTGGGACGAGGTCAAGACCGCGCAGCGCTCGACGGTGTCGGCGCAGATGCTGCTCAACCCGATCGCCGGCAACGAGGCGGTGTTCCGCGCGCAGTGGTTCCGGCCGTTCGAGGTGCGACCGCTCAAGCTCAACGTCTACATCATGTGCGACCCCTCGAAGGGCTCCAAGACCCATCGCTCGGACCGCACCGCGATCGCGGTGGTCGGCGTCGACCAGGGTGGCAACAAATATCTGCTCGACGGCGTGCGCCACCGCATGAAGCTCTCCGAGCGCTGGCAGTACCTGCGGCAGCTCTACACCCACTGGTCCGACCAGCCCGGCGTGCAGCTGGTCCGCGTCGGCTACGAGCGCTACGGCGCCCAGGTCGACGTCGAGGTGATCAGCGAATGGCAGGAGCGCGACCACTGCCCGTTCGAGATCGAGGAGCTCGGCTTTCCGCGCGAGGGCCCGCACTCCAAGCGCGACCGGGTGGAGCGGCTCGAGCCCGACATGAAGCGGGGCAAGTTCCATCTGCCGGGCGTGACCTGGCATCCCGAGCTCGGCGCGCGCGACGGCCGCGCCACCTGGCGCGTCGACGAGGCTACGGGCAAGATTCTCTACCGCCCCCTCGAAGGGCAGACCCGCCGGATGGTCGAGGTGTCCCGGCTGCAGCAGGGCTGCCGCATCATGGCGCCGATCCGCCGGCTCGACGAGAACCGCGAGCCCTATGATCTCACGCGCTGCTTCATCGAGGAGGCGATCTTCTTCCCGTTCGCCCCGCACGACGACCTGATCGACGCCACCTCGCGCATCTACGACATGTCGCCGACGCCTGCCGACGCATACGACGGCGCCGACCACGAGGCGAGCGTGCACCCGGATTGAGCACAAGGAACAACCATGTCCGCCACGT
>JBEKZK010000288.1:0-5908 GCA_049509935.1 Xanthobacteraceae bacterium
CCCTCCCGCAAATGTGGACACGTCAACCACGATGCCATTCCCGGTTGCGCCGTAGGCCGTGATAATGCCGCTGTTCGTGATGCCGCCCGCGAAAAAGCTAACGAGCTTCGTCGGCGATGAGCCGACCAGAATTCCGGTCTTGCCGACAACCATCGTTCCGCTGTTGCCGCCCGAGAAGCTCGATACACTGCGGACGCGGATGCTGGACGAGTGGCTGGTGATTGTCCCAGTGTTGGTGATGCCGCCCGTGAACGTCGATACGGTAAAAAATTGGATACCCTGCCCTTGGGTCGAGGTGATCGTACCAGCATTGGTGATGCCACCTCCTACACTGGATGTTACATTACTGATCAGAATGCCCCCGGCTCCCGAAGGCGCCAAGATGATTCCGCTGTTGTTGATGCCCCCGGTCAGGACCGCGCCGAAGACCCAAATCCCGTTTGCGCTTCCCCCGCCTGCTGATGTCGAGATCGTACCGGTGTTAATGATTGAACCATTGAACGTGCCGCCGTTTACTTTTACACCAAACGGGCTCCCGGGCGTGATGTTGCCAGCGTTCAAGGCGTTGGTGTTCACCGTGATGTTGTTGAACAGCAAACAGGTGATGGTGGCCGCCGCCGGATTGTTATTGCTATTGTTGATGCCGGAGGTCGTCCCGACCTGACAGGCGGCGTGCGCCGGTCCGGCATGCACGGCGATCAGGGCGACCGCCGAGCTGGTCGCGAAAAGGATCCGCCGTAACGACGCCGATTTGTTCATGACCGGCCTCTCATCGAGAGCGGACACACAGCGGCAGCGCAGATCTCGATCATCGATGCTTGTCCCGTCGCGTCGAATCCGTCGCGCTGCTGGTTGCGAGCAGTGCGCCGACGATCGATCACGATCTGTTCATTCCCCACCCGACGTCGCGCCCTGGCGTCTCATCCGCACCGCGGGTGAATCGCCTATGCGCCCACGCGCGCGTACGGTGACCAGCGGACTGGTGTACATCCGAGTCCACAATTATGGGTGGTTCTTACTTGCCGGCGAGCTCCGCTTTCCAAATTAAGCGGTGGTGTTGCCCAGTTGCAACTGATGCAACAGTTATGTATCGTTACGTGCATGATTTTTAATGAATCATAACGTGCATAATCTTTCATGAGCCCTCCAAACGGAGGTGCGCCTTTGGTTGTCCGCATTTATACGTGTATCGGGATCGGAGGCGGGTCAGCTCATGCGCGGATGGCACGACAGCGGCGCTGCCGAGAGCCGTCAGACGATGCCGCTATCGGATCTGCTGGTTCGCGCCGAGCAGTACCGCGTCGCCGGTCGGTTGCCCGAGGCGGCAGCGACTTGCCGGACCATCCTGAGCACGGAGCCCGCCGAGCCCAACGCCACGCATCTGCTCGGGCTGATCGCCCATCAGTCGGGCAAGCCCGGCGAGGCGATCGAGCATTTGCGCCGCGCCGTCAAGCTCGCCCCCGACGCAGCGCTTTACCATGCCAATCTCGGCGAGATGTGCCGGCTGGCCGGCCGCCTCGACGAGGCGGTCAGGCATGGCCGCCGCGCGGTCAAGCTCGAGCCCGACTATCCCGAGGCGCTGAGCAATCTCGGCGCTGCGCTCTACGAGCGCAAGGCTTACATTGAAGCCGCCGACTGCCATCGGCGCGCCATTGCGCTCAATCCCGGCTTCGCGCAGGCACATAGCAATCTCGGCAACGCGCTGTACGCCATGAAGCGCTTCGACGAGGCGGTCGATGCCTACCGTCGGGCCATCGCCATCGAGCCTGGATTCGCCGATGCCTGGAGCAACCTCGGCACCTCGCTGCATCATAGCGGACAGCTCGAGGACGGCTTGGTGGCGCTGCGCCGCGCCGTCGCGCTGGCGCCCGATCACGCCAACGCCCATTCGGGCCTCGGCATCCTGCTGTTGATGCGCGGCGATTTCGCCGAAGGCCTGGACGAATATGAATGGCGGCTGCGTTCGAGGGAGCGCAAGGGCCGGCGCTTTCCGGAACAGCCGTGGCAGGGCGAAAGCCTCGCCGGGCGCCACATCTACGTCGAGGCCGAGCAGGGGCTCGGCGACACGCTGCAGTTCGCACGCTATTTGCCGCTGCTGGCCAGGCGCGGCGCCGCGGTGAGCGTGCGGGTGCACGAGCAGCTGACAGCCCTGATGCGGGAGAGCCTGCCCGGCATCGAAGTGTTGGGCGATCGCGGCGAGCCGTCGCGAGCAGTTGATTGCGACTGCGCCCTCTTGAGCCTGCCGAAGCTGCTGCGGACGCGGCTCGAGACCATTCCGGCCGCTGTCCCGTACTTGCGCGTGCCGCAAGAGGCGATGGCGCGCCGGCGCCAGCAACTTGCCGCCATGCGGGGACTGAAGGTCGGCCTGGTCTGGGCTGGCAATCCCGAGCACGCCAACGACTTGCGCCGCTCGCTCGACCTGGCGGCGCTGGCTCCGCTGCTGGCGGCGCCTTCGGTCTCGTTCGCGAGCCTCCAGGTCGGGCCGCGTGCAGCCGATCTGAGGAAATCGCGGGCGGCCGCGAACGTCCTCGACCTGTCCGCTGGGCTGACGGACTTCGTCGAAACCGCGGCGGCGATCGAGCAACTCGATCTCATCATCACCGTCGATACGTCGGTGGCGCATCTCGCCGGTGCCCTTGGCAAGCCGACCTGGTTGCTGCTGCCGTGGGTCACCGACTGGCGCTGGCTGCTCGGCCGCGAGGACAGCCCGTGGTACCCGACCATGCGATTGTTCCGCCAGCGGCGGGACCAACCGTGGGCCGAGATCGTGGTGCGGGTCGCGGCGGAGCTTGCCGCGGCCGCAGGCAGCGATGCAGCACGGCTTGTTCCATTCAGGGCCGAGGGCGAGCGCAGGGCCGCGCAGGCGGCGGAGATCATCGCAATAGAGGCGATGCGCGCAGCGCCATTGCCGCAGCCGACGGCAACCGACCACGCCCCAAGCCCGGCCGCAATGAACCCGGCGCCGGTGGGGGGCGCTTCTCGATCTCCGAGGCAATCATTATCGGCCGCACAGGTGCTGATGCTCGCGGAGCAGCAGCGGCGCGCCGGCTATGTCGCCCAGGCCGAGGAGCTGTGCCGTAGCGCGCTCGCGGCCGAGCCGGACAATGCCGAGGCCCTGCATCTGCTCGGCATTGTCGCGCATCAGTCGGGCAAGCTCGGCGAGGCGATCGAGCATGTGGGCCGCGCAGCCAGGCTCGCGCCGGACGTGCCGCTCTATCTCGCCAATCTCGGCGAAATGTGCCGGCTGGCCGGGCGTATCGACGAGGCGATCACCCATGGCCGCCGCGCCGTCGCGCTCAAGCCGGACTATCCAGAGGCGCTGAGCAATCTCGGCATCGCCTATTATGATCGAGGGCAGTACGGGGAGGCGATCGGCTGCTACGACAGAGCTCTCGCACTGCGGCCCGACTATGTTGAAGCACACAGCAATCGCGGCAACGCGCTGCGGGCGCTCAAACGCCTGGTCGAGGCGGAAGCGGCTTATCGCCGCGCGATCGAGCTCAGACCGCAGTTCGCGGCCGGCTGGAATAATCTCGGTACCACGCTTCGCGATCTCAAGCGGCCCGAGGAGGCCGAGCGCGCCTATCGGACGGCATTGGCGGAAATGCCCAATGATCCGGAAACGCTCGACAACCTGGCGCTTGCGCTCAAGGACCTCGATCGCCTCGACGAGGCGGCGGAGCTGCTGCGGCGCGCTTTGGCGATCGAGGCGCGCAGCGAAAAGTTCCACGTCCATTATGCCAGCGTGCTGATCGAGCAGAAGAACGTCGACGCGGCGGCGGCCGCGGCGGAAGGCGCCGTGGCGCTCAATCCCGACAGCCATGATGCCATCAATCTTCTGGGTCGTGTCGCCTTCGAGCGCGGCGCGCTCGAGACGGCGATCACGCATTACCGCCGCGCGCTGCAGCTCGAGCCCGACCTCGCCGATGCCTACAACAACATGGGCAATGTGCTGAAGGAGCTCGGCCATCTCGCCGACGCCCGCGCGGCCTTCCTCAGGGCAATCGAGCTCGATCCGACCTTGAGCGGCGTCTACGTCAACTTGGCGGATTCGACGACGTTTTCGGCCGACGATCCGCATCTTGCCGCGATGCAGGCGCTGGCCGCTCAGCAGGATGGCCTCAGCGCCACCGACCGCATGCACCTCGATTTTGCGCTTGCCAAGGCCTTCGCCGATCTCGGGGAGCACCGGCGATCCTTCGAGCATCTGCTTTCCGGCAATGCCCGCAAGCGGGCGATGATGCAGTACGACGAGGCGGCCGCCATGGCGCTGTTCGACCGCATCGAGGCGACCTTCACGGCCGAGCTGATCGCCGCGAAATCAGGGCTCGGCGATCCCTCCGACGTGCCGATCTTCGTGCTCGGCATGCCCCGCTCGGGGACGACGCTGGTCGAGCAGATCCTGGCGAGTCACGCCCACGTGCACGGTGCCGGCGAGTTGAGGACGTTCAACGAGGTGGTGGACACGGTGCGTGGTCCCGACGGCGCGGTACTGCCATTTCCGGAGTTCGTCGGGGCGCTCGATGCGGCGCCGATCCGGGCGATCGGCGCCAGCTACCTGGCGCAGATCCGAAAGCTTGCGCCCGCATCGCCTCACATCACCGACAAGATGCCATCGAACTACTATTTCGTCGGCCTCATTCACCTCGCTCTGCCGAACGCGCGCATCATCCACACCGTGCGGGATCCGGTCGACACCTGCATCTCGTGCTTCTCGAAGCTGTTCACTGCGGAGCAGAATCACACCTACGATCTCGCCGAGCTCGGCCGCTATTTTCGTCGCTACCAGAAACTGATGGCGCATTGGCGTCGCGTGCTGCCGACGGGCCGTATTCTCGATGTGCGCTACGAGGACGTCGTCGCCGACCTCGAGGGCCAGGCGCGGCACATCATTGCCCATTGCGGCCTCGAATGGGATCCGCGCTGCCTTGCTTTTCATGCAACCGAGCGGCCGGTACGCACAGCGAGCGCGACCCAAGTGCGCCGGCCGATCTACCGCAGCGCGATCGGCCGCTGGCGCCTCTATGAAGAGTTCTTGGGTGCCCTGCTGAAGGAGCTGCCGGAGGTCACTGCTTCGGCAGCGCCGCAACGGCACCAATAGGCCGGGGTAATCTGAACCTTTACACCGACGGCCAATGTCGCGGCGCAGGACCCAGGCCACGTAGGCGGTGGCCCACGCCTTTGCGGGCGCGGCCGCGCGGCGGCCGGCGCGGCTAACTTTCGAGGCCTGCAATTAACCATCGGTTAATGATTCGGGATCGCTAATCCCCGCCGGGCTCGTGGGGGGTGTGGAGTAAGTGCAATGGTACAACGAGCATCCAATGACGCGCGCGACGTCAACTGGACCCGCGAGCGACTGGCGACGGAGCTGCACTACATCCTGCGTAACCACCGGTGGAAGCCGACGCCGGAAATCGTCGGCGCCATCGTCGACTGGCAGATCGGGGCCGTCACCGCGGCCCGGACCGACTCCTGGATACCCGGCATGGCGAGAAGCCGGGATCCCATCGTCAAGGACGTTCTGAGCCGCTTCTACACCCACCGCATGGGCACCGCGGTCGGGCAGCTGATCGACGAGAACTCGGTGCTGAAGCGGCAGCTGCTCGATGCGATCGACTGCATCCGCCTCTACGCGCACGGGACCAACGACGACGGATTCCGCGCCAAGGCGACGCTCGTGCCGCTGCTTGCTGCCGAGCCGCCGAACGCGGATACCGGCATCATCCCGAACGTCCTCGAGACGTGGTCGCGGGAGGCGAGCCATCTGGCGGATTGAGGGGCCGTTGCCGAAGGGATGGGGCGGCGCGGACCCCTGCGCCACCCGCTCCTCAGCCATTCGCCGCGATCGCCGCCTCGCCCTCGAGCGACGAGCCGTCGAGCTTGTGCCTGACCCAGGCCCACAGCGCGC
>JBEKZK010000289.1:0-5884 GCA_049509935.1 Xanthobacteraceae bacterium
GAGCTTTCCTCGGCGACCCAGACCGAGATCAATCTGCCCTACATCACCGCCGACGCCTCCGGGCCCAAGCACCTCACGCTGAAGCTGACGCGCGCCAAGTTCGAGGCGCTGGTCGACGACCTGGTGCAGAAGACCGTGGAGCCGTGCCGGCTCGCGCTCAAGGATGCGGGGCTGACGGCGGGCGAGATCAACGAGGTGGTCCTGGTCGGCGGCATGACGCGCATGCCGAAGATCCAGGAAGTTGTGAAGCAGTTCTTCGGCAAGGAGCCGCACAAGGGCGTCAACCCCGACGAGGTGGTGGCGATCGGCGCGGCGATCCAGGCCGGCGTGCTCCAGGGCGACGTCAAGGACGTGCTGCTGCTCGACGTCACACCGCTGTCGCTCGGCATCGAGACGCTGGGTGGCGTGTTCACCCGGATCATCGACCGCAACACCACCATCCCGACCAAGAAGAGCCAGGTGTTCTCCACCGCGGAGGACAATCAGACGGCCGTCACCATCCGGGTGTTCCAGGGCGAGCGCGAGATGGCGGCCGACAACAAGGTGCTCGGCCAGTTCGATCTGGTCGGCATTCCGCCGGCGCCGCGCGGGGTGCCGCAGGTCGAGGTGACCTTCGACATCGACGCCAACGGCATCGTCAACGTCTCGGCGCGCGACAAGGCGACCGGCAAGGAGCAGCAGATCCGCATCCAGGCGTCGGGCGGGCTGAGCGAGCGCGACATCGAGCGGATGGTCAAGGATGCCGAGGCGCACGCCGACGAGGACAAGAAGCGCAAGTCCATGGTCGAGGCGAAGAATCACGCCGAAGGCCTGATCCACGCCACCGAGAAGGCGCTCGCCGAGCACGGCACGAAGGTCGGCGAGCCGGAGCGGCGCGCCATCGAGAACGCGATGGCCGACCTGCGGGAAGCCGTCAAGGGCGACGACGCCGAGGCGATCAAGGCCAAGGCCTCGACGCTCGCAACCGCCTCGATGAAGCTCGGCGAGGCGATGTACGCTCAGGCCCAGAACGAGGCCGGTGCGACCGCGGGCGGCCCCGACGGCGGTGCGACGGGCGGCAAGGATGACGTCGTCGATGCGGAGTTCACCGAGGTCGACGACGAGAAGAAGAACAAGAAGTCGGCCTGACTTTGACCGGGGGACCGGCACAATGGCGGACCTGTCTTGAGTGCAAGCGGCCCGATGCCGGGGGTGTCGGGCCGTTCGTTTGTCGACGGCGTTTCTCACGGTGGAAAACCCGCGGCTTTCGTTTTCCGCCGGTACCGAAACTCCGATAGGCAATGAGTTCGGATAGGCAGTAAGTCAGTAACCTCTCCGCGCGCGGGGAGAAGGATCGAGGCGAGGCATGCCGGTGATGGCCAAGCGCGACTTTTACGAGGTGCTGGGTGTCGCGCGAAACGCGAGCGATGCGGAGCTCAAGGCTTCCTTCCGCAAGCTCGCGATGAAATTCCATCCGGACCGAAATCCCGGGGACAATGACAGCGAGCACCGGTTCAAGGAGATCAACGAGGCCTACGACGTCCTGAAGGACGCCGACAAGCGCGCCGCCTATGATCGCTACGGCCACGCGGCCTTCGAGCAGGGCGCGGGCGGCGGGGCCGGTTTCGGCAACGAGTTCGCCTCGACATTCGCCGACATTTTCGACGACTTGTTCGGCATGGGCGGGCGGCGCGGCAGCCGCGGCACCGGGCGCGAGCGCGGCGCCGATCTGCGCTACAACATGGAAATCACGCTGGAGGCGGCATTCTCCGGCAAAACCGCGCAGATCCGGATTCCGACCTCGGTCACCTGCGAGGCCTGCTCGGGCAGCGGCGCCAAGGCGGGATCGAAGCCGAAACCCTGTCCGACTTGCGGCGGCTACGGCAAGATCCGCCATGCCCAGGGCTTTTTCACGCTGGAGCGGACCTGCCTCAACTGCCAGGGCCGCGGCCAGGTGATCGAGGACCCGTGCGCGTCATGCAGCGGATCCGGACGGCTGACGCGCGAGCGCACGCTGTCCGTCAACGTGCCGCCGGGCGTCGAGGACGGCACCCGCATCCGGCTGGCCGGAGAGGGCGAGGCGGGCGCCCGCGGCGGTCCGGCGGGCGACCTCTACATCTTCCTGTCGATCGCGCCGCACCCGTTCTTTCAGCGCGACGGCGCCGATCTGCATTTCCGCGGGACCGTCTCGATGGTGACGGCGGCGCTCGGCGGCAGCTTCGACGTGCCGACCATCGACGGCGGCAAGACCACCGTCAGGATCCCCGACGGGACGCAGTCGGGACGACGGCTGCGCCTGTCCGGCAAGGGGATGCCGGTGCTGCGGTCGCGCGAGACCGGCGACATGTATGTGCAGGTGGTCGTCGAAACTCCGCAGAATCTGACCAAGCGACAGAAGGAGTTGCTGGCGGAGTTCGACAAACAGTCGTCGACCGCGACCCATCCGGAATCCGCCGGGTTCTTCGTCAAGGTCAAGGAGTTCTTCGACAGCCTGGGGAGCAAGCCGGCGTCTTGAGCCACAGGCCGGTCGCGGGATAAGCTTGACCCCCGGGGCCGGTCGCTTTAACCCCTACCCTCTGCCCGCGGCCTGCGGCGGGCCGCCCGGGTCATCGCGTACTCATCATGCCGTCACAATCCCTCCGACTGCGCGGGAAGAAGAGCCACCGGCTCAACGATGAGGTTCGCTTCATCCGTTCGTGGCTGGAGAAGCCCCTTTCGATGGGGGCGGTGACGCCGTCGAGCCGGATTCTCGCGCGAACCATGGCGCGCTATGTCGAGCCCTCGGTGGCCGGCCCGATCATCGAGCTCGGACCCGGCACCGGGCCGGTGACCGAAGCGCTGATCGAGCAGGGGGTCGACCCGAGCCGGCTCGTCCTCGTCGAGTTCAACGCCATGTTCTGCCAGCTGCTGCGTGCCCGCTTCCCCGCCGCCACGGTGGTGCAGGGCGACGCCTATGCGTTGCGGCGCATGCTGGGGCACCTCACCCGTCAGCCGGCAGCGGCCATCGTGTCCGGTCTGCCGCTGTTCACCAAGCCCCTGCGCATGCGCCTGCGGCTGTTGCGTGACGCCTTCGCGCTGATGCGGCCGGGCGCTCCCTTCGTGCAGTTCACCTACGCGGTGGTCCCGCCGATTCCCAAGGCGCTCGCGGGAGTGCGCGCCGAGGCGTCGGAACGGATCTGGTTGAACCTGCCGCCGGCCCGCGTCTGGGTCTATCGCCGGGGCTGATCGCGTGCGGCCGGACTACCAGGCCCTGGGAGCCTCGCCGTGCCACCTCGCATCCTGGTCTTTTCCGGCTCGATCCGCACCGGGTCGCACAATGCACGCCTGGCCGCCCTGGTGGCCAAGGAGATCGCCCGCACCGAAGCCGAGGTGAGCCTGATCTCGCTTCAGGACTTTTCAATGCCGATCTATGACGGCGACCGCGAAGCCTCGTCCGGCCCGCCCGATGCGGCGGTGAAGCTCAAGCGCATGGTCTGCGCCCATCACGGCGTGTTCATCGCGAGCCCGGAATACAATGCCTCCGTCGCACCGCTGCTGAAGAACGCCATCGACTGGGTCTCCCGCGTGCGCGACCCCAAGGAGCCGCCGCTCGCCGCCTACCGCAACCGCGCCTTTGCGCTGGGCGCGGCGTCCAACGGCAGCCTCGGCGGCATGCGGTCATTGATGGCGCTGCGCCAGATCCTCGAGCTCGGCTGCGGAGCGCTGGTGATCCCCGAGCAGATCTCGGTGCGCGCCGCCGCGCAGGCATTCGACGACCAGGACGAGATCAAGGACCCGCAGCTCGCCGCCGTGGTCAGGACCACGGCCCAGCGCCTGATCGAGGTGGCCCGCCATTTCGCATAGCGTTCGGAGGACAGACGACAGAGGTCAGAGGGCAGAGGTATAGATGACATTTCGAGGCACCGGATCCTGCACGAGCGGGTCGACCAACGGCCGCGTACCTCCGTCCTCCGTCCTCCGTCCTCTGTCCTCCGTCCTCATGTATCGAAGCGCCTTCAGCAGGAGCGGCAGATGGTTTTGCAAATGAAGATACCCCCACGATCGGACCAGGGCCCGGCGCGGCCGGGCCCCAAGCCAGCCCCGCGCGATCGATTGATCGTCGCGCTCGATCTGCCATCGCTCACGGCGGCCGACGCGATGGTCGAACGGCTCGGGGATGCGGTCACGTTCTACAAGATCGGCTATCAGCTCGGGTTCGCCGGCGGACTCGAGCTGGCACAGACTTTGATAAAGTCGGGCAAGCGAATCTTTCTCGACATGAAGCTCCACGATATCGGCAACACCGTCGCCCGCGGGGTCGAGAGCGTGGCGGGCATGGGCGCGACGTTCCTCACCGTCCACGCCTACCCGCAGACCATGCGGGCGGCGGCCGAGGCGAGAGCCGGCTCCGCCCTGCAGCTGCTCGCCGTCACCGTGCTCACCTCCTACGACGACCTCGATCTCAACGAGGCCGGCTATCTCATCGGTGTCGAGGATCTGGTCGCCCGGCGCGCCGCGCAGGCGCAGGAGATCGGCATGGACGGCCTGGTCTGCTCGGCCGAGGAGGCGTCGGCACTGCGACTGCTGGTCGGCGACATGACCCTGGTCACGCCGGGCATCCGGCCAGCCGGTCTCGCCAAGGGGGATCAGAAACGGGTGACGACGCCCGCCCGCGCCATCGCCGAGGGGGTCGACTATCTGGTGGTCGGCCGCCCGATCATCGAGGCGCCCGATCCCGCCGCCATGGCCGACGCGATCGTCGCCGAGATCGCGGCCGCGGTGGGGTAGAAGAAGCCACGGTGGCTCGGGAGAAAACGATGGCGAAGGGATATTGGGTCGCCCGGATCGATGTCAGCGACCCCGAGGGCTACAAGGCCTATGTGGCGGCGAATGCCGAGCCGTTGCGCAAGCACGGCGGGCGTTTTCTGGTACGTGGCGGCACGTCCGAGACCGTCGAGGGCTCGAGCCGCAGCCGCAACGTGGTGCTGGAATTCGCCGATCTCGCCACCGCGCTCGCCTGCTATCGCTCGCCCGGGTACACCGCCGCCATCAGGCTGCGCGACGGCAGGGCGGTCGCCGACCTCATCGCTGTCGAGGGCGTCGACCCGCCGCCTGCGGGGCCGTCCGAGCGCGCGTCGCCCAAAGGGTATTGGGTGGCGCGGGTCGATGTCAGCGATCCCGATGGCTACCAGGCCTATGTGGCGGCCGACGCGGCGGCCTTCACAAAATTCGGCGGGCGATTTCTCGTACGCGGCGGCAGGTTCGAGACGCTGGAGGGATCAAGCCGCAGCCGCAACATCGTGATCGAGTTCGCCGACCTCGCCACCGCGCACGCCTGCTACCGCTCCCCGGAGTACCAGCAGGCGGCCGCCCTGCGCCGCGGCAAGGTGACCTTCGACCTCGTCATCGTCGAGGGCTATGCGGGCCGGCAGCCGGCTGACCCGTAGCCGGAGCGGCGCATCAGGACGGGCGTCGGAGGCCCTTGATCTGGGTGCGGTGCATGACGCGGCGGGTCGCGTCGTCGAACGGATCGCGGCGGTGCATGGTGCAGCGGTTGTCCCACAGCACCAGGTCGCCGACCCGCCAGGCGTGCTCGACAGCAAATTCGGGCCGCGGCACGTAACCCCACAGCTCGTCGAGCAGGGCTTCCGACGCCGCCAGATCGAGCCCCGCGACATGGGCGTTGCGCCGGCGTCCGAGATACAGCATGCGCCGCCCGGTGTCCGGATGGACGCACACCAGCGGGTGGATGGCGCCCGGCGACGTGCGCGGATCGTCGCTCGGCGTGACGCCCTGGCGGAGAAATCCGCCGCTGTTGTAGGTGCCGTCGTGCTTGATCCGGAGTCCGGCGATCCGGCCCTTCAATTCGGCCGGCAGCGCCTCGTAGACCGCGTACATGCTGCAGAACGAGGTATTGCCGCCCGCC
>JBEKZK010000029.1:0-14724 GCA_049509935.1 Xanthobacteraceae bacterium
GAAGGGATCTGCTTGTCGAGATCGAGCAGCGCGCCGGCGAGCTTGTCGAGCTCGGCGCGGCCCTCCGGCCGGATCGCCGCGGAGCCCGAATCGAAGAAGACCTCGGACTGGAACACGAAACGGTCGCCGACCACGCGGATGTCCGGCCGCGCGCCCAGGATCGTGCGCAGCCGACCGAAGAAGTCGGATCGGTAGCGCGACAGCTCCTGCACCCGCTGGGCCAGCGCCACGTTGAGCCGCTGGCCGAGATCGGCGATCCGCCCCTGCGCTTCCTTGTCCTTGGACTCGGAGGCCTGCAGCGCCCCTTCGACCGCGGCGAGCTGGCGGCGCAGCGCCGCGATCTGCTGATTGAGCAGCTCGACCTGGGCCAGCGCGCGCGCCGACACCCGCTTCTCGGCGTCGATCTGGCCGGACAGGGCCGACACCTGGCCCTGCGCCGACGAGGCGCCCGAACCGAGGTTCTCGTAGAGCCCCTGGTAGCGGTCGCGTTCGCCCTCGGCGGCGGCGAGGTTGGCGCGCAGCGACGCCAGCGTGTCCTCGACGCTCGCCTTGCCGCTCTTCTCCATCGACAGGAGCTCGGTCAGCTGGGCGACCTGCGCGTTGAGGCGCGCCAGCGCCGTGTCCTTGCCGGTGACCTCCTGGGACAGGAAGAACTGCACCACGACGAAGACCGACAGAATGAAGATGATGGCCAGAATCAGGGTCGACAGCGCGTCGACGAAGCCCGGCCAGTAGTCGATGCTGCGTTCGCGACCTCTGCGGGCAAGCGCCATTGACGACCTACACCTTGTGGTCTTCGCGCGAGACCCGCTCGAGCAGCAGCTTGATGTCGTTCTGCTGCGACGCCTGCGCGTCGGCCCAGTCGCGGATCATCTGCTGCTCGGCGCGCATGTGATTGACGAGGCCGTGGATCGCCTCCGCCAGATTGGCCATGGCGGCGGTCGCCGCCTTGCCGGAGCCGGACTCGCCGACCATGTCCTTGAGCCGATCGAGCGCCAGCCGGATTTCCCCGGGCGGCCCGGCTCCCAGGCGCGGATCGCTCTCGATCGACATGTCGCTCACGGTGGTCGACAGCCAGTCCTCGAGGTCGGTGTAGAAGCGGTTCTGCGCCTGGCTCATCTGCAGGTCGAGAAAGCCCAGCACCAGAGACCCCGACAGGCCGAACAGCGAGGACGAGAACGAGATGCCCATGCCGCCGAGCGGCGCCGCCAGCCCTTCCTTCAGGGCGTCGAACACCGCGCCGGAATCGCCGCCGACCTTGAGGCCGTCGATGACCTTGCCGACCGAGCCCACGGTCTCGATCAGGCCCCAGAAGGTGCCGAGCAGCCCGAGGAAGACCAGCAGCCCGGTCATGTAGCGCGACAGGTCGCGGGCCTCGTCGAGCCGCGTGGCGATCGAATCGAGCAACCCGCGCATGGTCTGCGCCGAGATCGCCATGCGGCCGATGCGGTCGCCGAGGATGCTCGCCATCGGCGCCAGCAGCACCGGCGGGCGGGCGACCGCGAGCCCGGGGTCGGCGAGCCGGAAGCCGTTGACCCAGGTCACCTCGGGAAACAGCCGAATCACCTGGCGGAATGCCAGCAGGATGCCGACCAGCAGCACCCCGATGATCAGCGCGTTGAGAAATGGATTGGCCTGGAAGGCCGCCAGGATCTGCCTGTACAGCACCACCACCAGCAGGGCGCACAGGATCAGGAACACCAGCATCCGGACCAGGAAGATCCGGGGTGACGACAGCTTGAAGGGGTCGAGATCGCGCGCCATGGGGTCAATTACGTCGTCAATAGCTTGGACCGCAATATGGCACAGTAGGGGCGAAACAAAATGACGCTGTTGCGCCGCGAGCTCCGATTTGCGGCCGGCCGGCGGGAATCGGCGCCGAAATCACGGCTTGGCGGCATCCCGCAGCGCCCGCAGCAGGTCGCGGTGCACGGTTTCGTTCCCGGCGATGATGTGGCCCTTTTCCATCATGGCCTCGCCGCCGTCGAGATCGCTGACGTATCCGCCTGCCTCGCGCACCATCAGCAGACCGGCCGCCATGTCCCACGGCGACAGGTGGCGTTCCCAGAACGCGTCGAGACGGCCGCTCGCCACCCAGGCGAGATCGAGCGCGGCTGCGCCGAAGCGCCGCAGGCCGGCCGCCTGATCCTGCACGGAGGCGAGCTCCTTGCGGAAGTCGGGGAGGCTGCCGCGGCCGCGGTGGGGCAGGCCGCAGCCGATGACGGCGTCGGCGAGCCGCCGGCGTGCCGCAACCCGGATGCGGCGGTCGTTCATGAACGCGCCGTTGCCGCGCTCCGCCGTATAGAGCTCGTCGATCACCGGGTTGTAGATCACGCCGGCGACGATCGTCCCTTCGCGCTCGAGCCCGATCGAGATCGCGAATTGCGGGATGCCGTGCAGGAAATTCGTGGTGCCGTCGAGCGGGTCGACGATCCAGGTGTGGTTGTGGTCCGTGCCCTCGTGCCGTCCGCCCTCCTCGCCGAGGAACCCGTAGCCGGGCCGCGCTTTCGCCAGCTCCTCGCGAAGAATCTCCTCGGCACGGTGGTCGGCGGCGCTCACGAAGTCGCCCGGGCCCTTGACCGATACCTGCAGCTTCTCGACCTCGCCGAAATCGCGCTTGAGGCTGCGGGCCGCCCGGTGCGCGGCCTTGACCATGACGTTGAGAAGCGCGGAGCGGAGCATGGCGCGGCCAATTCGGGATTGGTGTGGCGGGGATGGCGACGTGATCTGCCCCCGGCGGCCGCGGTCGTCAAGACCGCGGCGGCTGACCGGCGAGCCAGCTCCTGGCGTCGCGCTCGCCGGACTCGCGCTCCTCCGGCTTGAGCTTGCCGACGAAATCGTCGAGCCAGGCGTCGGTCTCCCCGCCCGCCTTGGCGACGATGTGCCACTTGGCGGCGGCGACCGGGTCGATCGGGGACCCGCGGCCGGTCGCGAGAATTCGCGCCAGCCGGTTCTGGGCGATCGGGCTGCCGCGCAGCGCCGCCTTGCGAAACAGCGCGGCGGCTGCGGACTCGTTCTTGGCGATGCCGGTGCCGTTGAACAGCGCGATCGCGTATTCGACCTCGGCGTCGAGGTTGCCGGATTGCGCCGCCTGACCGAGCAGGCGCGCGGTCTCCGCCAGATCCTGGGGAACGCCACGGCCGTCCTTGGTGAGCGTCGCCAGCGCGTACTGGGCTTCCGGATTGCCCGCATTGGCGCCGATGCGCAGCAGCTCGGCGGCGCGGGCGAAATCCTGCGGGAACTGCTGGCCCTCGATGTACAGCAGGGCCAGATTGTAGGCGGCCGCGACCTGCCCGAGCTTGGCGGCCTGGGCCAGCATCGCGGTCGCGGCATCGCGGTCGCGCGGGCCGCCGCGCCCGCCGAACCGGAACATCGCCAGCGCGAACATCGCCTCGCGATCGCCGCGGTCGGCCGCCAGCGAGTACCACGATGCGGCCTTGGCGTCGTCCTGCGCGACCCCATAGCCGTGGGCATAGAGCTCGCCCAGCAGGGTCATCGCGGCGGCGTCGCCTTTCTCGTTGACCCGGCGGGTGGCCTCCTGGAATGCCGTCAGATAGCGGCCGCGCTGAAAGGCCGCGTAGGCGAGGTCGGGCCCGGCGTCGCCGCGGGCGCCGGCGGCAGGCGCCAGCGGCGCTGCCGGCCAGAACGAGTTCGCGTGATCGGTCGCCGGCGGTGCCGGCTTTGCGGCGGCCGGTTTTGTCCCGGGCTTGAGCGATGGCCGCAGGCCCAGGGGTTTTGGCTTCGGCCGCGCCGGCTTGTCCGGCCGCGCCGGCTGGGCGGCCGGGGGCGTGATCGGGATCGGCGTGCCGGGAATGGGGGCGGGAGGCACGATCGGGGGCGGCGCCTGCGCCATGGCGGCGGTCACCGCCACGATCAGCGCGGCGGAGAGCGTGAGGCGCCGTCTCATCGCCATGGCGACGGCTCCGGGATCAGGCGCTCGGCCACGGCGCGCATCGCCTGGTCGGCGGCCCGGCCGTTCCAGATCAGGTCGCCGACCGCGACGAAATCGGCCCCGGCGCCGGCGAGCCGGGCGACCTGGTCGAGGCTGTCGGCAAATCCCACGCAAGGCACCTCGAACAGCTCCGCCCACCACTCGACCCGCTCGACGATCGCGTCGTGCCCCGGCTGCCGGCCGCCCGCATCCGGCTCGCCGAACATCACGTACGCGGCGCCGGCCTCGGCCGCCACCATGGCGTCGTGCCGGGTTCTCAAGCCCCCGGCGCCGACCACCCGGTCCGGCCGCAGGGCCGACAGCGCCGCCTCGAGCGCGTCGAGACCGGTGACATGGGCACCGTCGGCCGCCGTCCGTGCCGCGATGGCGGGCCTCCCGTCGATCAGCAGCGCCGCTCCGTGCTCCTGCAACACCGAGCAGAGCAAGCCGGCGCGCTCGATCAACACGCTCTCGGTCGCCTCGGCGAATGTCGCCAGCACCGCCGCGACGTCGGCGGCTCGCAGCGCCGCGGTCAGCTCGTCGATCAGCGCGGCCGGATCCTCGATTCGCGGCGTGATCAGATAGATCCGCGGCGAAGTGCCCTCTGGTTGCGCGGTTGGTCGGCCGGGGCCCATGGCGTTCGGGTGCGATGGCAATCGGGCGGAACAGCGGCGGTGCGATCGATCTCCGGGTCTGCGATGTGGCGGCGCCGACGGACCGAATTTTTCAAATCCACCGCAGGAGGTCCGCCGGTCCGGCTCACGCCGCCCGCTTCTTCTCCAGGTCCGGTTTCCACCGGCCGAGCGCGGCCAGCCCGTTCATCGCCGCCCGGTGTGCGAAGGCGCGCTGCGCCGCCGCCACGTTCTCGCGTTTGCCCGACCACGCGTGCTGCGGCGCCGCCTGCAGGGCGCGGCCGTACGAGAAGGTCAGCGTCCACGGCAACCCGCCGATCTTGTTCATGGCGTCGAGATGCGCCGTTGCCTCCTCGTCGGACTGGCCGCCGGAGAGGAACGCGATGCCCGCCACGGCGACCGGCACGCAGGCGCGGAGCACCTTCACGGTCTTGGCGGCAACCTCCTCCGCCGAGGCCTGCCGCGGGCTCTTCTTGCCGGGCACCACCATGTTGGGCTTGAGCACGCTGCCTTCGAGCGCCACGCGCGCCTCGTAGAGCTCCTGATACACGGTCTTGAGCACCCACTCGGTGACCTCGTAGCAGCGATCGATGTCGTGATCGCCGTCCATCAGCACCTCGGGCTCGACGATCGGCACGATGTCCTCGGACTGGCACAGCGCCGCGTACCGCGCCAGCGCATGCGCGTTGGCCTTGATGGCGGCGTGGCCGGGGATGCCGGGACCGATGTCGATCACCGCCCGCCACTTGGCGAATTTCGCGCCGAGCGCCCGATACTCCGCCAGGCGCTCGCCCAGTCCGTCGAGACCCTCGGTGATGGTCTCGCCGGGGCAGAACGGGAGCGGCTTCGTCCCCTTGTCGACCTTGATGCCCGGCAGCGAGCCGGCCGCCTCGATCAGCTCGACCAGGCGCGCGCCGCCCGCGGCCTTCTGCCGGATGGTCTCGTCGTAGAGGATGACGCCGGATATGTTCGCTGCCATCGCGTCCTTGGCGCTGAACAGCAGCTCGCGGTAATCCCGGCGGCTGTCTGCCGTGGACACGACGCCGATGGCGTCGAACCGCTTCTTGATGGTGCTGGTCGATTCGTCGGCCGCGAGAATCCCCTTGCCGGGAGCCACCATGGCTGCGGCGACCTTCGTCAGCTCTGCGAGATTCATCGAACCCTCCTGTAGCTCCGCCGCGGCGGACAGCGCGTCATGTCACTGGTTACCAGCTCTTCACGTCGGGATCTTCAGCACCTCGACGCCGGGCAAAGCCTTGCCCTCCAGCCATTCCAGGAAGGCGCCGCCGGCGGTCGACACATAGGTCAGCCGCTCGGCCACGCCGGCGGTGTTGAGCGCCGCCACCGTATCGCCACCGCCCGCGATCGAGCGGAGCTTGCCGGTGTCGGTGAGCTCGGCGGCCGCCTCGGCGACCTCGATGGTGCCGTTGTCGAACGGCTCGAGCTCGAAGGCGCCGAGCGGTCCGTTCCACACCAGGGTCCGCGACCGCGCCAGCACCGAGACCACGTGCTCGACGGTGAGCGGCCCGATGTCGAGGATCATCTCGTCGTCGCCGACCCGGTCCACCGGGACGACCCGCGAGGGCGCGTGGGCCTTGAAGTCCCGCGCCACCACCGCGTCGACCGGCAGCACGATATCGCAGCCCTGGCGGGCCGCATTTGCCATGATGTCGCGGGCGCTCGCCACCAGGCCGTGCTCGGCGAGCGACTTGCCCACCTTCACGCCCTTGGCGGCGAGGAACGTGTTGGCCATGGCGCCGCCGATGACCAGCGCGTCGACCTTGGCGATCAAATTGCTCATGAGCTCGAGCTTGGTCGAGATCTTGGCGCCGCCGACGATGGCCGCGACCGGATGATCCGGCGTCTCCAGCGCCGCGCCGAGCGCGGTCAGCTCCGCCTGCATGGCGCGTCCGACGTAACCGGGCAGGACGTGGCCGAGCCCCTCGGTCGAGGCGTGCGCCCGGTGGGCGGCCGAGAACGCGTCGTTGACCCAGATGTCGCCGAGCACCGCCAGCGCTGCCACGAACGACGGATCGTTCTTCTCCTCGCCGGGGTGGAAGCGGGTGTTCTCCAGGCACAGGATGTCGCCGGGCCGCATCGCCGCCACCGCGGCTGCGGCCGCTTCGCCGACGCAGTCCTCGGCGAACGCGACCGGCCGTCCGATCACCTGCGCGACCGCCGCCGCGACCGGGCGCAGCGACTGTTTCGGGTCGCGCCCCTTCGGGCGCCCGAGATGCGACAGCAGGATGGCCTTGCCGCCGTTGTCGGCGATCTCGCGGATGGTCGGCACCACGCGCTCGATGCGGGTGAGATCACCGACCTTGCCGTTCTCCATCGGGACGTTGAGGTCGACGCGCAGCAATACCCGCTTGCCGCGGAGGTCCGCCTGATCGAGCGTCCGGAAGGTCATCGTGGCGCCCTGGCGCGGAGCATCGTCCATGCTCCTGAAGCTAAAGCTTGCCCATCGCGACCGCGGTGTCGGCCATGCGCATGGAGAAGCCCCATTCGTTGTCGTACCACGACATCACCCGCACCAGGGTGTGGTCCAGCACCTTGGTCTGGTCCATGTGGAAGACCGACGAGTGCGGATCGTGGTTGAAGTCGATCGAGACGTTCGGCTGCTCCGTATAGCCGAGAATGCCTTTGAGCTGCTGCTCGGCGGCGCGTTTGATGGCGGCGTTGACCTCGTCCTTCGAGGTCGAGCGGCGGGCCACGAACTTGAAGTCGACCACCGACACGTTGGGCGTCGGCACGCGGATCGCGACGCCGTCGAGGCGGCCGGCGAGCTCGGGCAGCACCAGGCCGACCGCCTTGGCGGCGCCGGTCGATGTCGGGATCATCGACAGCGCGGCGGCGCGCCCGCGGTAGAGATCCTTGTGCACCTGATCGAGCGTCGGCTGATCGTTGGTGTAAGCGTGGATCGTGGTCATGAAGCCTTTGTCGATGCCGATCGCGTCGTTGAGCACCTTGGCGACCGGCGCCAGGCAGTTGGTGGTGCACGACGCATTGGAGACGACGATGTGCTGTCCGGTCAGCTTGTCGTGGTTGACGCCGTAGACGACGGTGAGATCGGCGCCCTCGGACGGCGCCGAGACCAGCACCCGCCGGGCGCCGGCGGCGAGATGCGCCGAGGCCTTCGCCTTGCTGGTGAAGAGGCCGGTGCACTCCAGCGCGATGTCGACGCCCAGCTCCTTCCACGGCAGCTGCGCCGGGTCCTTGATGGCGGTGAACTTGATGCGCCCGGTGCCGCAGTCGATGGTGTCGCCTTCGACCGTGACGCGTCCGGGAAACCGGCCGTGCACCGAGTCGAACCGCAGCAGGTGCGCGCTGGTCTCGATCGGAGCGAGCTCGTTCACCCCGACCACCTCGATGTCCCGGCGCCCGGCCTCCGCGATGGCACGCAGCACGTTGCGCCCGATGCGGCCAAATCCGTTGATCCCGATGCGTACCGACATGTCTCCTGCTCCTTGGTGCGGGCGTCGCCCTATCATACAGTATTCGTCGAAGATCGTGAGGCGCCGGCGGGTTCCATCATTGACGCACCGAGCCCGTGTGGCGCCGCGTCGGCGATCGCCTGCGCCGTGATGCCGAAGGCGCGCTGGCGCCGAAGCCCGACATGCTCGTGAACAGCACCGTGGCGATGTCGGCGGCGCCCATCGGCAGGCCCTGGACGGCCCGACCGGGCGCGTTCGACCGCGTCCGTGGCGGGAGCGCGGATGGCGTTAGCCATGCGGTCGTGGGCTTCACGCGACGTCATGGAGCGTCTCGGAGGGTCTCGGGTTTCGGCGGCGGGCCGGGGCCGGGCAGCCATTGCGCCACGAGAGGCTTGCCGGCCGAGGAAACGATCTTCCGGGCGGGCCACGCCGGAAATCCGACCAAGTCGGGCGTAGGATGGCGGCGGACTGATACCACGTGACGTTTGCGAGTCAAATGCATCGGGAAAACTCCGCATGGCGGTTGATTTCCCGCGGATAATGCACGCATGGGCGTTGACGCCGGACTGTCACGCACCGTAAATCTTCTGGTCTAAAGCCTTGCCGAGGCAAGAGTTTTATGGAGATTCGCGCGCCGGCAGGCGAAGGGGCGAACGATGACGGACGCAAATGCGATCGACGCCGCGACCCGGCGGCTGTCGGCGGCCCTCGATGCGCTGGAGGCGGCGACCGAGCGCCGCCGTGAGGCGGATCGCGGCGAGGAGAGCCTGGCGGAGCAGATCCATGCGCTGGGCGCCGACCGTTCGCGGCTGGCGGCCGATCTCGACAACCAGACCGCCCGCTCGCGCCGGCTCGCGGAGACCAACCGCGAGGTCGCCCGTCGCCTGGACGTTGCGGTGGACACCATCAGGTCTGTCCTGGAGGCGCACGATCATTGACGGCATGTGAGATCCGGGCGGATGCGGCGTGGGTTCACGGCCGTGGTTGGAAGGCGCGTAGGCGTGGAGTTGCGTCATGTCCCATGTGAGTGTGACCATCAATGGTCGCCAGTACCGCATGGCGTGCGAGGACGGTCAGGAAGGTCACCTGATGCGTCTCGCCCGCGATCTCGATCAGCGGATCGACCAGTTGCGCACCCGGTTCGGCGAGATCGGCGACATGCGGCTCACCGTGATGGCGGCGCTCACCGTCGCCGACGAGCTGGTGGAGGCCGGCAAGCGGCTGCGCCGGATCGAGGAGGAACTCGCCGGGTTGCAGGACGCGCGCGTGCTCGCCGCTGACCGCACCCAGGCGACCCACGCCGCCGTCGCCGCCGCCCTCAATTCGGCCGCCGAGCGCATCGAGCGGGTCACCAAGAACCTGAACCAGAGCCTGACCGACGAGATCGCGCTGGGGTGACCGCGCATGTTCCGGCGAAGTGGCCACCGGTTCGCCGATAAGAACATGCGCCAGCCAAGAATCACTCCGGCGCTGGCGGTCCGCCGCGGAGCGCACTACATTCGGGGCGCGGGGCTGTGGGGTGCGACGGAGTTTCAATCCCCGGGGCCTTATCGATCCTAAGGGAGCTGTCCCCGTCCGGGCTCGTGGGCTCGGACACACGGCGCCCACCTACGTAGTAGGTTACCCGGGATCGAGCGCTCCGGCGGCCTTTGCGGCTCCGCACTCGTATCCCCTCGTCCGCCGGCGTTGGGGTCTCGTGCAGTCCATGTTCCTGTCATCGGCCGACGTCACCAAGGCGGAGATCCGGCGCACGGCGCTTGCCCGGCGCGACGGGCTGCCCGCCCAGGAGCGCGCCGACGCCGCGCAGGCGGTGGCGTCGCGGCCGTTTCCGCTGGCGGTCGCGCCCGGCGCGATCGTTGCCGGCTATTCGCCGATGCGCAGCGAGATCAGTCCGTGGCCGCTGCTGCGCCGGCTGGCGGACGAGGGCGCGCGCTTGGCGCTGCCGGTGGTCATCGGGCGCGGGCAGGCGCTGGTGTTTCGCGCATTTGCGCTCGGCGACGCGCTCGGCTCGGGCGTCTGGGGCATCCGCGAGCCGCTCGCCGGATCTCCCGAGGTTGCGCCCGACATCTTGATCGTCCCGCTGGCGGCGTTCGACCGCACCGGCCAGCGCATCGGCTACGGCGCCGGCTATTACGATCTGACGCTGGCCCGGCTGCGCGCCGAAAAGACCGTCGTCGCGGCCGGTCTCGCCTTCCAGGCGCAGGAGATCGCCGCCGTGCCGTCCACCCGTCGCGACGAGCGGCTCGATCTCGTGCTAACGGAGCACGGGGTGATCGACTGTCGCGGAGCCTGACGGAATGCGGTTGCTGTTCATCGGCGATGTGGTTGGCCGCAGCGGCCGTGCCGTGGTCGCCGACCGGCTTCCCGGGCTGGTCGCCGCCTGGAAGCTCGACCTGGTGGTGATCAACGGCGAGAACGCCGCCGGCGGCTTCGGCATCACCGAGCCGATCTATCACGAGCTCATCGACGCGGGCGCCGACGCCATCACGCTCGGCAACCACTCCTGGGACCAGCGCGAGGCGCTGGTCTTCATCGCCCGCGCGCCGAAGCTGGTCCGGCCGGTCAACTATCCGGCGGGCACGCCGGGGCGCGGCGCCGCGGTGGTCGAGGCGCGCAACGGGGCGCGCGTGCTCGTCGTCAATGCGCTCGGCCGCATCTTCATGGACGCGCTCGACGACCCGTTCGCGGCGGTCGACCGCGAGCTTGCCGCCTGTCCGCTGCACGAGGCCGCCGACGCCATCGTCATCGACATCCACGCCGAGGCGACCAGCGAGAAGCAGGCCATGGGACACTTCGCCGACGGCCGCGCGAGCCTCGTGGTCGGCACCCACACCCATGCGCCGACCGCCGATCACCAGATCCTGCCGCGCGGCACCGCCTTCATGTCCGACGCCGGCATGACCGGCGACTACGACTCGGTGATCGGCATGGTCAAGGACGAGCCGCTCAACCGCTTCACCCGCAAGATCCCGTCGGCGAAGTTCGAGCCCGCGCTCGGCCCGGCGACGCTCTGCGGCCTCGCGGTCGAGATCGACGACCGCACCGGGCTCGCCGTCGCGATCGCGCCGGTGCGCCTGGGCGGCCGGCTGGAGCAGACCCGTCCGGCCATGTGGGAGCCGGCCTGCTGAGCATGTTCCGGTTGAGGCGTCGACCGCAGCCGACACCGAGTCCTCGGCGAACCTGCTGCGTGCAGCCATGAACCGCCGCAGCGACGGGGCCGGCGGGTCCGCCGCGACCCGCTCCACCGCGGCGAGCGCGGATGCATCCAGCACTACGGCCGCGAACGGGTCGGAGAAGATGGCGCCGCCCTCGATCGTCTGGTGCACGGCGCGATGCGCCGCGGCGCCCCGCGCGGTCAGGCTCGGTCCTCGTTCACGCATGTGAGTTGTCTCGCGAGTGGGCCGCGGCCGGGTTGCCATCGCGGGATTTTACCTCCGGACTCCGTGACCGCGCAGCGGGAGGATGTCCCGCAGCGGCTGACGGCCGCATTTATCCGGGGCGGGCCAAGGATCCCCGGGATCTCGATATGGTGACCTTCACCTACAGACCCGCTACAATCATGAGACTGTAGCAGACGACGCGACCGCGAGCGCGGCACTTGGATCTGTGCCGCCCCGAGGAGGGGCTCCATGAGCAGTTTGCAAAAGCTGGAGCGCGACCGAACCAGGGCCGACCTTGCCTCGCTGAACGCCCTTCTCGCTCAACTCACGGACGAAGACGTGATGATGCGCTCCGACCTGGAGTCGCGTCGCGACGAGCGGGCGGCCTCCATCGCGGCACTCGAAATGGCGCCGGAACATACCGCTTCCGCGGCCTTGTTCGTCGGCGGGCAACCGGTGGCGGGGGTGCGCGGCATCGAGGCCGAGTTCGGTGGCAATTCCGTGGTCATGTTCCAGGACCTGGTGGCCAAGTTGCATGGGCAGGAGGCAGCCTCGGGCAACCTGGAGTCGTGCCGAACAAACGTCGAGGCCAAGGCCAGGTTTCAGGTCAAGCGAGTGCAGCAAAAGGGCCGAGTTGTTCGCCAAAGTTGCACGTTACTGAGGATCGACGCGGCGAAGGCAAACATGAAACAGGCCACGCGTGTGAACCTTGGTCCGGACCCCGAGCATTCCGGCGCCGATGAAGGTTAATGCGGAGGACGCTCCCATGTACGACAACCTCCTGGCCGATGTACCGACCGACCTCTACATCGGCGGCACGTGGCGGCCCGCATCCGACGGGCAGCGGCTCGACGTGATCGACCCGGCGACCGAGGGCGTGATCGCCTCGGTCGCCAGCGCCAGCGTCGAGGACGGGATCGCGGCGGTCGACGCGGCGAGCGACGCCTTCGCGGGCTGGGCCGCGCGCAAGCCGCGCGAGCGCGCCGAGATTCTCCGCAAGGCCTACGAGCTGATCATCGCGCAGGCCGAGCGCTTCGCCCGCCTGATCACGCTGGAGAACGGCAAGGCGCTGCCCGACGCCCGCGCCGAGGTCGCCTATTCGGCGGAATTCTTCCGCTGGTACGCCGAGGAGGCGGTGCGCAACATCGGCGACGTCTCGCGCGCGCCGTCGTCGGGCGCCCGCATCCTGGTGCAGCACAAGCCGGCCGGCGTCGCCGTGCTGGTGACGCCGTGGAACTTTCCCGCCGCCATGGCGACGCGCAAGATCGGCCCGGCGCTGGCGGCGGGGTGTCCGGTGGTGCTCAAACCGGCGTCCGAGACCCCACTGACGATGCTGGCGCTGATGCCGCTGCTCGAGGAGGCAGGGGTGCCGGGCGGCGTCGTCAACGTCATCCCGTCGCGGCGCTCCGGCGCCGTGGTCGGCGCGATGCTGAAGGACGCGCGGGTGCGCATCATCTCGTTCACCGGGTCGACCGAGGTGGGGCGCACGCTGCTGCACGCCGCCGCCGACAACATCATCAAGCCGGCGATGGAGCTCGGCGGCAACGCGCCGTTCATCGTGTTCGACGACGCCGACATCGAGGCGGCGATCGAGGGCGCGATGATGGCCAAGATGCGCAACATCGGCGAAGCGTGCACGGCGGCGAACCGCTTCTACGTCCACGAGAAGGTGCACGATGCGTTTGCCCGCAAGCTCAGCGAGCGCATGGGCGCGCTGAAGATGGGCAACGGCCTCGAGGACGGCGTGATGGTGGGGCCGCTGGTCAACGCCGACACCCGCAACAAGGTCGTCCATCTGGTCGACGATGCGGTCCACAAGGGCGCCAAGGTAATGATCGGCGGCACCGCGCCTGCCGGCAAGGGCTTCTTCTATCCGGCGACCGTGCTGACCAATGTGCCGGACGGCGCCAAGATGCTGCGCGAGGAGATCTTCGGCCCGGTGGCGGCGCTGCAGACGTTCAGAAGCGACGACGAGGTGATCGCGCGCGCCAACGATACCGAGTACGGCCTCGTCGCCTATGTGTTCACCCGGGATCTGGCGCGCGGCCTGCGGGTCTGCGAGCGCCTGGAGTTCGGCATGGTCGGGCTCAACCGCGGCCTCGTCTCCGATCCGGCGGCGCCGTTCGGCGGCATGAAGCAGAGCGGCATCGGCCGCGAAGGCGCCCACGAGGGTCTGATGGAGTTCCTCGAGACGCAGTACGTGTCGGTGAATTGGTAGTTCGGCTACTTCAGCGAGATGCCGTTCATCGCGGCGACGATGTCGGAGAGCATCGGCACGAAATCGCCGCCGTGGCCGGTCGCTTCCGCGGCGGCGAAATAGTTCTTCACCGCGCTGCCCATCGGGTTGGCGATGCCGGCGTTGGCGGCAAGAGCGGCGAGATAGCGCATGTCCTTGTGGGCATTGGCGATGGAGAACTTGTGGGCCTCGCGGTCGCGCTCGAGCACCCAGCGGAAGAACGTCTGGTAGAAGCCGCAATCCATCCGCGATCCGCGCAGCGCGCCGTCGACCGTGGCGGGCTCGAGGCCGACCTTCCTGGCGACGCTCAAAAGCTCGGAATAAAGCGCCGCATAGCCCATCCCGACGAAATTCATCAACAGCTTCATCTTGTGCCCGTCGCCGGCGGGACCGACGCGCACCGATTTCGCCGCCCAGCAGGCGATCACCCGCTCCAGCCGCGGCCAGACCGCTTCGTCGCAGCCGACCATGGCGGATAGCTTTCCCTCCTCGCCCTGCTGCGGCGTCCCGCCGAGCGGCGCGTCGCAGAACGCAACCCCGAGGGGATCGAGCTCTGCCGCAAGGGCGATCGTCGAGGCGGGATCTGAGGTCGAGCAATCGACGATGCAGAGCCCGCGGTGCGCACCGGCCTCGAGGCCATGCGGCCCGCGCACCAGCGCCTCCACCTCGGGCGAGCCGGTGACGCACAGGAACACGATGTCGGAGCTCCCGGCGACCTCCTCGGCGCTGCCCGCCTCCTTGGCGCCGCGTCGCACCAGATCGTCGATCGGGGCGCGGTTGCGATGGCCGAGCAGCGTCAGCGGGTGACCCTTCTCGACCAGATTTTTCGCCATGCCGTGGCCCATCAGGCCGACGCCGATGAAACCGATGCGCTCGGACATGGTCACTCCTTCACGGCGCCGGTCAGCGCCGACACGTAGTGCTCGACGAAGAACGCGTAGAGGATGACCAGCGGCAGCGAGCCGATCAGGGCGCCGGCCATCAGCGAGCCCCAGCGGTAAATGTCGCCGTCGACGAACTCGTTGACGATGGCGACCGGCACCGTCTTGTTCTGCACCGAGGTGATGAAGGTCAGCGCATAGATGAACTCGTTCCAGCACAGCGTGAAGCA
>JBEKZK010000290.1:0-5875 GCA_049509935.1 Xanthobacteraceae bacterium
CCGTGCGGTTCGACATCGTCAACGCGTTCGACCAGGTCTACGAGCTCCGCGACGGCACCGGCATCGGCGTGTTCGCGCCGCAGTTCGGCCCGCGCCGCGGCTTCTATGTGGGCCTTTCGCAGAAACTGTGACGACGGATGGGACGAGCATCATGGTGTCGAGCACGCATGCGGTCATCGGCTCGCAGTCGACCACGCTCCGCAGGCTGATTGCCGGGCTTCTCGGTCTTGCGGCTTTGCTCGCCTCGATCGCGGCGCACAGCCAGCCGGCCGCGCAACGGGCGCCGGCGCCCGCCGCGGCTGCGGCGGCACCTTCCGTCGCACCGCCAGCGGCCAGGGAAGCCGCGGCGCCCGCTGCGGCCGCGGTGGAGGACGCGTCCGTGCCTTCGCCCGACGCAACTGCGACGGCGCTGCTGCCGCGCGATCTGACGCCGTGGGGCATGTTCGCCGCTGCCGACATCGTGGTGAAGGCCGTGATGATCGGGCTGCTGTCCGCCTCGGTGCTGACCTGGACGATCTGGCTCGCCAAGACCCTGCAGCTCGTGAGCGCACGGCGGAGCCTCGGGCGCGCGCAGCGCACGCTGGCGGCGGCGCGCTCGCTCGCCCAGGCCGCCCAGGCCGGCACCGCCAGCCATCATGTCGCCATGCTGCTCGGCGCGGTCGAATCCGAGCTGCGCCGCTCTCCGGACCTCGGCGACATCGACGGCATCAAGGAGCGCATTGCGGCGCGCTTCGAGCGCATCGAGGCCGGCGTCGGCCGCCATATGATGCGGGCCACAGGACTCCTCGCCACCATCGGGGCGACGGCGCCGTTCGTCGGATTGTTCGGCACCGTGTGGGGCATCATGAACAGCTTCATCGGCATTTCGAAGCTGCACACCACCAACCTGGCGGTGGTCGCGCCCGGCATCGCCGAAGCGCTGCTCGCGACCGCGTTCGGATTGGCGGCCGCCATCCCGGCGGTCGTGATCTACAACGCATTCGCCCGCTCGATCTCGCATTATCGCGCGCTCTACGCCGACGCCAGCGTCGAGATCCTGACGCTCGTCAGCCGCGACCTCAGCCAACCGCCCGTTGCGGCGGACGAGCGGCGGTTCCCGGCCGCCGTGCCGGGCGGCGGAGCCGGCCGATGAGCATCCGGCTCGATCACGGCGAGGATGCGCTGGAGATCGTTCACGAGATCAACGTGACGCCGTTCATCGACGTGATTCTGGTTCTGCTGATCATCTTCATGATTGCGGCGCCGCTCGCGACCGTCGACGTCGCGGTGGATCTCCCGACCTCGAATGTGGAGCGGCAGCCGCGGCCCGATCTGCCGATCTTCCTCACCATCAAGTCGGACCTGACGCTGGCCCTCGGCGATGCTCCGGTGTCGCGCGCCGCGCTGCAATCCGCCCTCGATGCGCTGTCGAAGGGCGACCGCGGCCAACGCGTCTTTCTGCGCGCCGACAAGGCGGTGTCCTACGGCAACCTGATGGACGCGATGAACGCGCTGCGCACCGCCGGCTATCTCAAGGTCGCGCTGGTGGGGCTCGAAGCGGATGCTCCGCGGTGAGCGCGGTTGCCGACCATTCGGCGAGCGGCCGCGCGGATGCGGTGCATTGGGTCGTCTGCCTTGCGGTCGTGGTGCTCGCCCACGGCGCCGCCGCCCTGGCATTGCTGGGCTCGACCGAGCCTTCGGATTTCGACGCCGGCGCGCCGGTCGTCCTTCTCGAGCTTCCCGAGACGGCGGCGGCCCCCGCGGTGCCGCCGAACGACGTCATGCCGGGGCCGCCGGAGCCCGAGAGAGCGCCGACGCCCACGCCCAAGGATGAGACGAAGCCGCCCGAGCATGAGGCGGAGATCGCCCTGCCGACGCCCGAGCCGCCCAAACCTCAGCCGCCGGTCGAGGCAAGGCCGCCAACCGCCATGCCGTCGGTCGAAATTCCGCCGTCGGAGGCCGCGCCGCCCACGCCGGGCGCGGCAGTGCAAAAGCCGCGCATCGACATCATCCGCTGGAAGAGCGCGCTCGCCGCCCACATCGAACGTTTCAAGCGCTACCCGGCGAAGGCGCGCTCGAGCGGCGAGCAGGGCGTCGCCAAGGTCGCCTTCACGATCAACCATGAGGGGCGGCTGCTGGCGAGCCGCATCGTGGAAAGCTCGGGATCGCCCACGCTCGATCAGGAAACGCTCGCCATGCTGGTCCGCGCCCAGCCGATGCCGCGACCGCCCGGCGAGGTTCCCGACAGCCAATTGTCGTTCGTCGTTCCGGTGCGCTTCAACATCAGGTGATCGGTTTCCCGCCGATCCGGATGAGCAATTGCGGCGGCCGAGGTGCCCAAGGTCGACCGGTCGTCACCAGCCAGTCTTGCTACCTGATCTTGGCAAATGGACCGTCGAGGCTGCCGGTCGGAGCGGCGGGCTCGGCGAAGGAGTTGCTGTTGCTGTTGCCGTTGTCGATCCTCGGCTGGGCGGGCGGGGCGTGGGCGTCGAACCGGCCGGACGGCAGCAGCGGCAGGGCACCCGACATCGGCGGGCCGGCGGGCGGCGGAGTCACGGCGCGCGGCGCGGGTGCCGCTTCGGCGGCCCGCGGTGCAGCGCTGGCGCTGGGCGCCGCCTTGGGCGCGTTCTTGGCGGCCGGCCGGTTGCCACCGGTAAAGCGGTCGGCGGGAACGACCGGCACGGAACCCTGCAGCAGGCCGACGCTGCCCCGGGGCTGCGGCGCCGTGCTGCCCCCGGTCTGCGGCGCCGGGGCCGGCGGCGCGGCCGGCCTCGGCTCCGCGCGAATATCCCGTGGCAGCAGGACTTCCTCCGGCGTCAGCTCCTGATCCGGCGCGCGACCCGAAGGTTTGGGCTGCGATCTCACGGCGACCGCTCGCGGAGCGGCGGCCGGACGGCTCGCCTCCGGATCGGGGTCGAGCCGCGCTCCCGACGCGGCGCCGGTCAGCGACAGCGGTGCATGCGGCTTCCGGGTGTCGACCTTCCTGACCTCGCCCTTGTGGTCCTCCGCCTTCGCGTCCTCAGCCTTTGCGTCCTCTCCCCTGACCTCCGCGGCGGCCGCGATGGTGTCGGCTCGCGCGTCCACCGTGGCCTTCGCCTGCCTGACGGGCGGCGCGTCGGACGCATCGCCTGAGCCGACCTGGAAATTCTTGTCACCTTCGGCCGGACGCACGCCGAACCAGGCATCGCGCGTATTCCTGTAGTGCACCGTCGGATCGTAGACCGGGGTCGGCAGGCCGAGCACCCGCGGCGAGAGCCGGCCGGTCGAGCCCAGCAGATTGTAGGACGCCACCACCCGATCGTGCTGCGCCACCACGAGCGCCAGGCGGGCATTCACCAGGTTCTGCTGCGCCGTCAGGATGTCGAATGTCGTGCGCTGGCCGACGCGGGCCTCCTGGCGTATGCCGCCGAGCGCCGACTGCGCGGTCCGCACCTGGATCTCGCTCTCGCGGACCTGTGTCTTGGTCGCCTGCACCTGGCCCCAGAACTGCACCACGCTCTGCCGCACCTGGTCGCGGACGAAGTCGACGTTGAGCCGCTGCTGCTCCAGGGTATCCTTGGACTGACGGATGACGGAATACTCGGCGCCGCCCTGGTAGACCGGAACGGTGAGCGTGGCGACCGCCGCGGCGGACCTCTGATTGGTGATGCCGATCGCCGGCGAGTTCGCGAACTGCGCGTTGGCCTGCACCGCCAGCTGGGGAAACAGCGCGCCTTCGGCGACCTTGATCTGCAGGTAGGCGACGTCCACGCCGTACATCGCGGCGGTGACGTTGGGGTTTTCGAGCTGGCCGCGCTCGATCGCGGGACCCAGCGCCGACGGCGAGAAGCGGTCGACCGGCGATGCCGGCGTGAGATTGAGTGCCTCGGCGCTCGTCACCTGCCGATAGGTCGCGCGCGAGGTGTTGAACTGCGCCACCGCCGCGGATTCCGCGGTGCGCGCTGCCGCGAGCTGCGCCTCCGCCTGCGACACGTCGGTCGAGGTGACCTCGCCGGCATCGAAGCGCTCTCGTGTCTGGCCGAGCACCTCCTGCAGCGTCTGCACGTTGACGTGCTGCACCTCGAGAGCGGCGGAATCGCGCAGCACGTCCATGTAAGAGGTTGCGGCCGTGAGCAGCACCGTCTGCTCGAGAACGCGCAGGGCCTCGCGCTGTGCCGACACGTTGCTCTCGGCGGCGCCCACCTTGTTGGGGGTGATGAAGCCGTCGAACACCGGCTGCGTCAGGGTGGCGCCGACCGAGTAGGGTGACACGTTCGCGTACTGTTTGCTGTAGAGCGGCGGAACCCCTGGGCCCAAGGGCGTCTTGGTCGTCTGGTCGGTATATTGCTGGCCGCCCGTCGCCGTCACATCGACCTTCGGGCGATATCCCGACAGCGCCTGCGGCACGTTCTCGTCTGCTGCCCGCAACTGGGCACGCTGGGCGTTGAGCTGCGGGTTGCTCCGGTATGCCAGGGCCATCGCGCTCTCGATGGTCTCCGCCGATGCGCGCGGCGACCAGACCACCATCACGACCATCAGGGAGATCGCCAGACCGGCGGGCGCCCGATGCCCGTCACCGTTACGCATACCCATACTGCAACCACCCCGAATTCACGGCACCACGAGCCGATTCGCCTCCCCGACCACGGCCGCCGAAGCCGCGCACGGCGCAGAACACCGATTGGAAACAACCTCGGCGGCGTCTGCCGTTTCCTGCGGCAGTTTGTGGTTCAGGAATCTGTCGGGAAGCTGACCGCAACAAGATTTATTGGGCCGCAAAGCTTGATGACAGCCGGGCGATTTGATGGCGGGTCTGATCCGTGCGTTGCCGCGGCCAGGCGCAGAATATCCAGCATCCATCGAACGAACCGATGCCGGAGACCGCCAATCGGCGCGCCGGCGAATTGCGGCCGCCGCACCTGCTTGGCGCCATGATCGTGGCGTCGCGACGCCGCAGCCGGGTGGTCATGCAATCAGGTCGTCGTCGTCCGGATCCAGGCCGGAACCGGGGCCGAGCGCCGCGATCAGCGGGCCGAGCAGGCGCCCGTAGCGGCGCCCGCGTCCGACCGAGGTCCGGTAGACCGGCGGGCGCAGCCGGTGGATGGTGGCGCCCTGCGCCGGCCGCCGGGCCCGACCGGAGGCGATGCAGGCATCCTCCCAGTCGAGCCCGCAGTGCGCGACCAGGCGGCGCGCCTGGCCTTCGAGGTCGTCGACCAGGTCCTCGTAGTCGACCTCGAGCATCACGCCCGGCGCCAGCACGTCGCGCCAGTGTGCGATCAGCGCCTCATAGCCGCGGTAGTAGCGACCGAGCTCGGCGAGGTCGTAGCTGTAGGGCTGATCGTCGACGAACAGCGTCGCGAAGCAGGACATGCAGGTATCGACCGGATCGCGACGGGCGTGGATGATGCGGGCGTTCGGCAGGGCAAGGTGGATCAGCCCGACATGGAGGAAGCTCCCCGGCGTCCTGTCGACGATGCGCCGCGCATCCGGCGCCGCCGCGCGGATGCCGCCCAGATAGCCCGTCGCGATCTTGGCAAAGGCCGCGTCCGGCAGCGTCAGCACCACCTCGGGAAACGTCGGTGCGCCGCGGCCGCCGAGTCCGCCGACGATCCGGCCGAGGTCGTGACGCGTGCCGGCGCCGCGCACCGCGGGGTGGCCTGCCAGGGTCTGCTCGATCAGCGTCGCGCCGGATCGCGGCAGGCCGACGATGAGCACCGGAACCGGTGAGGGATCACCGCCGCGCCCCTCGCGCATCAGGTCGACGGTGAACACCGCGCGGATGCGTTCCATGAGCTCGAGCGCCGCCGCCTCGTCGAAGCGGACGCGGCGGCGCTTGAGCGCATTGCCGTCGACGAGATGACGGAAGGAACGTTCGGGCTGAGCGAGGTCGGCGAACGCCTTGCCGAGGGCGAAATGC
>JBEKZK010000291.1:0-5868 GCA_049509935.1 Xanthobacteraceae bacterium
CGGTCGGCATGGCGATGGGGCTGGTCGGCGTGTCCGGCTTCGCCTTTCTGGTCGGCGGCGCGCCGGCGCTGAAGCTGATCGGCCAGACCTCGATGCGCACCGTCACCGACTACACGTTCGGCGTCATCCCGATGTTCCTGCTGATGGGGTCGCTGGTCTCCACCTCGGGCATGAGCCGCGAGCTGTTCCGCGCCGCCAATACCTTCCTCGGCCATCTGCGCGGCGGGCTCGGCATCGCCACCATCGTGGCGTGCGGCGGGTTCGCGGCGATCTCCGGATCCTCGGTCGCCACGGCGGCGACGTTCTCCACCGTCGCCTATCCGGAGATGCGGCGGTTCGGCTATCCGCAGAGCTTCTCCGCCGGCGTGATTGCGGCGGGCGGCACGCTGGGCGCCATGTTCCCGCCGTCCACGGTGCTCGCCGTCTACGGCCTGATCACCGAGCAGGACATCGGCAAGCTGTTCATCGCCGGGATCGTTCCGGGCCTGATCGCCGTGACCATGTACATCATCACGGTGACGATCATCGGCGCCGCGCGGCCGGGCTACCTGCCGTCGGGCACGCGCAGCTCGTGGTCGGAACGGCTCAAGGCCCTGCGCGACGTCTGGGCGGTGGTGCTGCTCCTCGTCTTCGTGATCGGCGGCCTCTACGGCCTGCCCAAATTCGACCTGCTCGGTCTGCACTACGGGGGCGGTGCCCTGTTCACGCCGACCGAGGCAGGCGGCATGGGGGCGGGCGGCGCCTTCATCATCGGCGTGCTGCGCGGGCGGCTCAGGGGGCCCGACATCCGCTCGTCGCTGCTGCAGGCGACCCGCACCGCGGCCGCGGTGTTCACCGTGCTGATCGGCGCGCTGCTGTTCGGCTATTTCCTCACCATCACCCAGACGCCACAGAAGGTCACCGCCTTCCTGACCGGCCTCGGGGTCGGGCGCTACGGCGTGCTCGCGCTGATCATGCTGATGTACCTTGTGCTCGGCTGCCTGATGGATGCGATGGCGATGATCATCCTCACGGTGCCGATCATCTTCCCGGTGATCACCGCGCTCGGCTTCGATCCGATCTGGTTCGGCGTGATCATCGTGATGACGGTCGAGCTCGGTCTGATCCACCCGCCGGTCGGCATGAATGTGTTCGTGATCAAGAGCGTGGTGCCCGACCTGAAATTCTCCACCATCTTCTACGGCGTGCTGCCGTTCATCGTCACCGACCTCATCCGCCTGGTGCTGCTGATCGCCTTCCCGGTCCTGGCGCTCTATCTGCCGTCCAAGATGTGACGGGTTCCGCCAGGATCAGAATCTGCCGGGCATGTCGTCCGCGTCGCCTCAGGCCGCCTTGGTGACAGCGGGCACGAAATTCGCCGGAATGAACCCTTGCGGGACGAGGTAGTACGTCCAGGCAACGTAGATCACGGCAAACAGCACTGCCGTCAGGATGGCGCCGACGAAATGGTTGCGGAACGACAGAACATTGCCGATCAGTCCGGACAGAAACGCAAACCCCGACATCAGCGCCACGTAGCCCCAGCTCACCGTCCCCCAATCGATTGGTATGTTCATCTTCGGCCCTCCCTGTTGAGACTGCCCCGGCACATCCCGACCAAACCTGCTCGGGCGCGGCACCATACCCGACATGGTCGGATGGTGCGACTGCGATTTCGCCCTGGCGGATTGGACAACGCGTGTGGCCGGTCGGGATGCAGCGCCGGCGATGATCGGGAGATCGAGGGGATCGGCGTGCTGAAAAATCCGATCGTCGCTGAGGCCGCGCCGAGTGCCTCGGTGGCCGCCCAATAGCAATCGAATCCCATCGGATAAGCTCGACCCGCCCGAACGGGGACATTCGGGCGGGCCGTGGGATCGGCGCGGGGGGTGGAAGGGGGCGGACGCGCCGACCACTAGGGAAGAGGATCAGCTCCTCGATTTCGCGGCCGGTCCGTCATGGCCGGCACTCAATTGGTCGCTCCGGCCGGGGCCCCGGTTCATTTTCCGGGCGGAATTTTTTATGCACGATATTTCAATGGTTTACCCGGGAGCGCCGCGGTCGGTTGCAGGGGACGCCGGCGCCAATCGATCGTCCTCCGGCGCGAACGAAGGGAGACGGAAGCTCGCGTCCGCGCGCTCGTGGTGCCGCCGCGGGCGCAGCGGCCGGATCGCTGCGGCGCCGCCGGCCGATTTTTGCGGTTGCAGCGGCAGCCGTTCGACTTTCCAATGGCGCGAAGGATTCCGCATGGCGTCGCTCGATACCGTGAGTCTCACGATCCTGCTCGGCGCCGTGCTGGTGCTGGCGGGGATCATGTCGAGCCTGGTGGCGCTGCGCTTCGGGGCGCCCCTGCTGCTGGTGTTCCTGCTGGTCGGCATGCTGGCGGGCGAGTCCGGCCCCGGCGGCGTCCGCTTCGACGACGTGCGCACCACCTACACGGTCGGCGCCATGGCGCTCGCGCTCATCCTGTTCGACGGCGGGCTGCGGACGCGGGTGCAGACGATCCGCAGCGTGCTGGCGCCGGCCGGGCTGCTCGCCACCGTCGGCGTGCTGCTGACGGCGGCGATCACCGCGCCGGTGGCGAAATTCACCCTCGGAATCGGCTGGATCGAGGCGCTGCTGTTCGGCGCCGTCGTCGCCTCGACCGACGCGGCGGCGGTCTTTCTGCTCGTCCACTCCCGCGGTCTGCGCCTGCGCCCGCGCGTCGGCGCCACCCTGGAGGTCGAGTCGGCGACCAATGACCCGTTCGCCGTGTTCCTGGCCATCATCCTGGTGGAGATCCTCAAGGATGGCGATCGGACCTGGACCGCGATCGCGCTGACGCTCGGCGAGCAGGCGATCGTCGGGACCTTCATGGGGCTCGTCGGCGGTCGCCTCATGGTGTGGGTGCTCAATCGGCTCGGCCTGCCGCAGGGCCTGCACGCGCCGTTCGTCACCACGGCGGCCCTCGTCGTGTTCGGCATCGCGGCCGTCCTGCACGGCTCCGGCTTTCTCGCCGCCTATCTGGCCGGCCTCGTCGTCGGCAACAATCCGACGCGCGCCCACAACACCATCATCGTGTTCCTCGACGCCGCCACCTGGCTGGCGCAGATCGTGATGTTCGTGATGCTCGGCCTGCTGGTCTGGCCGCAACGCCTGCCGCTGAGCGCCGGCCCGGCGCTGCTCATCGCGCTGGCGCTGATGCTGGTCGCCCGGCCCGCCGCCGTGTTCCTCTGCCTTGCGCCTTTTCGCTTCTCCTGGCGGGAGAAGCTGTTCGTTTCCTGGGTCGGCCTGCGCGGCGCCGTCGGCATCTTCCTGGCGTCGATCCCGCTGCTGGTCGGCCTGAAACAGGCGCAGCTCTACTTCGACGTCGCCTTCGTGGTCGTGCTGGTGTCGCTCCTGGTCCAGGGCTGGACCATCACGGTCGCCGCCCGTCGCCTGCACGTGGCGCTGCCGCGCATCGATCGGGTCGCCCATCGGGTCGAGCTCGATCTGCCCGGCCAGCTGGCGCAGGAGCTCGTCGGCTACGCGGTCGAGACCAACAGCCCGTATCTGCGGCGCGGCATCATCCCGTCATGGGCCAAGCCGACCCTGGTCGTCCGCGACGAGGGCGTGCTCACCGCGGCGGAAGCCGGTGCCATCCACCATGGCGACTATATCTACGTCCTGGCGCCGCCCGAAAAGGCGCAGGCGCTCGACCGCTTCTTTCTCGACATGCCGCCGTCGGCCGTGCTCGACCCGCGCCTGCTCGGTGACTTTTTCGTGCCCGCCGGCGTCACCCTCGGCGCGCTCGCCGAAATCTATGGCCTGCCGGTCCTGCCGGAGGATGCGTCGATCACGCTCGCCGAGGATTTCTTCCGTCGCCTCGGTCACCCGCCGCAGGTCGGCGACACCTTGGCGCTCGGCCCGGTGGCACTGATCGCCCACAAGGTCGCCGACGGCCGGGTCACCGACGTCGGCCTCCAGCTGGCGGAGCCCGAGCCGGTCGTGGTGGTGCCGAAGAGCCCGCTGCGTCGCCTGCGCGCCGCATGGCGCAAGGCTCGGGCCAATCTCAAACGAAGGAAGTGAACACGGGGTTCACTCGGCTGTCGCGATCCGCGGTCAAGAGAATGAAGGCCGCACCGTTGCCTCGCATGTTCCGGCGACGTGGAAGCCGGTTCGCCGTAGAACATGCGCCGCTCGACAACGATGCGGCCCTCGGTCTTGTCGTTCACGCGTCCGTCTTCATGCGGACCAGGCGCGTGAGCAGGGCGTCGAGGCCCTGACCCTCGCCGGCGTGCAGGTCGATGCGGCCGACCTTCTCCACCAGCCGCTCGAGGCTCTCGAGCTCCTTGAGCCGCAGGAGGAGCGGGTTGTCCTCCATCAGCTTGGCGGTGTTGAGCAGCGAGCGCGTTGCCGCAGTCTCCTCCTGGCGGCGGATCAGGTTCGCCTTCGCGGTCCGCTCCGCCTCCACCACCTTGTTGACGAGCTCGCGGATCTCGCCCGGCAGGATCACGTCCTTCACGCCGAGCTCCATCACCTCGATCCCGGTCTCGGCCACGCGCTCGCGCACGTAGGCCCGCAGCTCGGCATCGAGCGCGCTCTTGGCCGACAGCACCTCGTCGAGCGTCCGCGACGCCACCGCCTCGCGGATTGCGAACTGCACCAGCCGGTACAGCCAGCCGTCGACGTCGGCGACCGCGCTCGCCACCCGCTCCGGATCGACGATCCGGCGCAGCGCCGTCAGCGTCACCCGCAGCGCGATGCGGTCCTTGGTCAGCATCTCCTGGGCGGTGATCTCGACCGCCTGCGGCCGCAGATCGAGACGCTTCACCTCGACCTTGCGGTCGACCGTCCAGTAGGCCTGCCGACCCGGCGCCAGCCGCTCGACCAGCCGGCCCTCGACATAGAGCAGGCCCGCCTCGTGGTTCTCCACCACGGTCTCGTTGAGGTACGAGTTGCGTGCGCGGTCGACCATCACGAGGTGGCGCGGCTTGACCTTCGGGTCGCTGGTCACGTCGATGCGCTCGACATCGACGCGGGTCACGACCTTCCAGAACACCCGGGCCTGCCACGGACCCATGAGATGCGCCGGGCGGCCGTCGAGGCTGACGATCGCCAGCTCGCCGGCGTGCGTCTCGATCGCCTCGAAGTTCTCGGCGGCGATATCCGGCCGCGCGGCCGTGAGCACCGCGTGACGGTCCACCGGGAATTCGGCGCGCACCACCTGGAACAGCTCGACGCCGAGCTCGTTGGCCGGGTCGAACAGCCGGTGGCGACCCGGTCCGAGCATCCGCTCGAAACGGCCGTTGCGCGTCAGGAGGGCGCGCTCGCCGTCCTTGACGATGACGCGCAGCATCAGCAGGTGCCGGTTCACGACACGTCTCCTTGTTGGCCCGCGGCAGCGCCGCGCGGCTGGCTTCTATTCAGAGGATACGGGTGCCGGACGCGGCTTTCCGGGGGGACGGCGGGCCTGGGCTTCAGCCTGCGCGAATGGCGGGCGCACCCATCCGGGCGCCGTGCTGGCGCACGGCGGCCGAACGGCGAACCCGACATCCGCGCGGGCGGTATCCGCCCCGGCGCAGAGCCGGTCTCTCGGTGTCTGGAACGGACGAGAAGCCTTGCGGCAAAACGGCCGGACCGCGACTGAAGCGCGCGCCCGGTGCCCTACACAGGGTTCAGCTTATCAGGCTGATGGCGCTGGAGCAGGATTCGAACCTGCGACCTGATGCTTAACAGGCATCTGCTCTTCCCATGAGCTATCCTCGCTGGTGCAATAGACCGGACTCGAACCGGCTTCGGGTTTCCCCGATGCTCCACTTGCTCTACCGCGACCTTCGATCGGCGGAACACGGACACGCATCGCGCACCGCGCCAGCCGGGACTCTCGGAGCCCGGACACGAGACCGAGCGAAGGAGCCGCGCTGATAA
>JBEKZK010000292.1:0-5866 GCA_049509935.1 Xanthobacteraceae bacterium
TACACGGTCGGAGCGTACACCTATCGGTGCCGCCAGGGGCCGCTGCTGATGCGGGCCGAGACCATGCCGCACATCGAGGCGGTCCTCGGGCTCGACAACCGGCCGGTGGCAAGGCCACGCCTGCAGTCGCGCGACGTCCAGGCGTCGTACTATCCAAATCAGCTCGCGGCCTTGTACCGGTTTCCGCCGGGCGACGGCTCCGGGCAGACGGTCGCGCTGATCGAGCTCGGCGGCAGCTACGGGCCGCAGGATCTGCAGGCCTACTTTGCGGCGGCGGGTGTCGGGCGGACGCCGAACGTCCGCAGCGTCAACGTCGGCCCGAGCGTTCCGCTCGCCTACGGTGTGGATCGCGACGGCGACGGCGAGGTCATGCTCGATATCGAGGTCGTCGGCGCGATGGCGCCGGGCGCCGACATCGTGGTGTATTTCACCGAGAATTCCGACCAGGGATTCTATCAGGCGGCGTCGCGGGCGGTGCACGATCCGGCGACCACGGCGGTGTCGATCAGCTGGGGATCATTGGAACGGCACTGGACGCAGCAGTCGATGGATGCCTGGAGCTCGCTGGGGGAGAACGCCGTGCTGCTCAACGTCCCGATGTTCGTGGCGGCGGGCGACCACGGCTGCACCGACGAGGTGATCACCGACGCGGGCTACGACGGCCAGCGCCACGCCGATTTCCCCGGCACGTGCGCCAGCGGCGTCGTGTCGTGCGGCGGCACCAGCGTGCAGTCGGCCAATGGCGCCATCACCAGCGAGACGGTGTGGAACGACGGCAACGGCCTCGCCACCGGAGGCGGCGTGAGCATCCACTTCCCGCTTCCCGGCTGGCAGAACGGCATCACCGCCGATGGCAGCACGCCGCTGATCATGCGCGGCGTCCCGGACGTCGCCGCATGCGCCGATCCCAGCAACGGCATCAAGGTCCGCGTCGACGGCGCCGATGCGGTCAGCGGCGGCACCAGCGCGGCGGCCCCGCAATGGGCCGCGCTGACGGCGGTGCTCAGCCAGCGTCTCGGACATAAGCCCGGCTTCTTCATCCCGCTGCTCTATGCCAACAGCGCGGCCGCGGCGACCAACAGCATCGTCAGCGGGAACAACACGGTCTTCGGAGTGACCGGCTTCACGGCGAAACCCGGCTGGAATGCCTGCACCGGCCTCGGATCTCCGAACGGCACCAGGCTGCTGTCGCTGCTGTCCGGTGCCACGCCCCCGGCGGCCGCCGAACCGGTGCCGGCGCCGCCCGGCGTGATCGCGCCGCCGTCGCCGGTGGCGGGCGCCGTCGGCCTGCAGTCGCACCTCGGCAATCCGTTCGATCCCGCGGCTGCGGTGGCGTTCGGCCGATTCGTCCAGGCGGCTTATACGATGTACAAGGCCGACCCCGCCAACCTCACCCCGGCGCCATCCGCCGATTTTCCCGCCGGATTTGAGCTCACCGCATGGATCAACATGCGGGACTTCATCATCTCCAGCACCGCTCCGGTCTTCTACGGCTTCATCGCCCACAGCACCGCGAACCCCGATCAGCTGGTCCTCGCCATTCGCGGAACGTCGAACGGGATCGAGTGGTGGGACGATGTCAATGCGATCGTCAGGACGCCGTTCAAGGTCCCGGGCTGCGGCGAGGTGGGGATGGGGTTTGCGCGGATCTACGATACCCTGGAGGTCGTCGCGCGCCCGGCCGGCATCGCGGCGCCGGCTGCCCAATCGCTGCGATCGGTCGGGGGATTTTCCCGCCAGGTGGCGACGCTGATGCAGGCTCACGCGGCGGCGACGGCGCGAGCAGCGGGGTCCGCCGCGCCGGGCTCGATCGAGGTCACCGGCCACAGCCTCGGATCGGCGCTCGCGACCCTCTATGTGCTGGAGAACGCGCGGACCGATCGGGTAGCGAACCCGGCGGTGTGCACGTTCGCCTCCCCGCTGGTGGGCGACCCGAAGTTCGCGGCGGCGTTCAACGCGCTCGGCCTGACGTCGTGGCGGATCGTCAATGCGCCGGACCTGGTGCCGATGCTTCCGCCCGAGCTCCTCGGCTTCACCCACGTCGACACCGAGCGGCGGTTCAGCTCCATCGGCAAGGTGAGGTCGTCGGCGTCATGCTGGCACGCGCTCGAGACCTACCTCAGCCTGATCGACACAACACTGCAGCCCGGCGCGGAGTGCCGGCTGGCCGCATCGGTCGCCGCCGCGTCACCGGCCGCCGCCACCGTTTCGGTCCCGGCCGGTCCGGTCACGGTGAACATCACCGTCAATGTCGGCGGCGGCGGCTAACGGTGGTCAATGGGTAACCGTCTTGGCCTCCGCCAGCTTCTCGGCGCACGCCCGGCCCAGCAGGTAGTCGGGAGACGCCGAGCCCGGCCGTGTCGCCCAGCCGCCCTTCTGCAGATATTCGCCCTGCTCCCAGGTCGACGTGATCGCCTTGAGCTTCGCCAGGTTCGTGGTGGCGTCGCTGGTCTGCATGAACTTGTCGACGCAGATGGTCGACAGCGCGGTGACGACGGCCGAGTCGGCGCGCTCGTCGGCGAGCTTCTGGGCGGTGCGGCTGGTCATCCAGCCGCCCCAGGAGAATCCGACGATCGCCAGCGCGACGGCGCCGCCGACCGCGCCCCAGAGCGCCGGTTTCAGGTTCGAGGACATTTTCATGATGGTGGTCTTTCGATGTGACGGATGCCGCGAGCGGCGCGGACGCGCACAGATGCCGATCGCACCCGTGTCGAGTCCGGCCTCGGGTCCAGCTGATGTACAGCGATGATCTGCGCAGTGTGCCAGCCGACGGCACCAGTGCTGCCCGCAGCGACGAACGAAAATTCCGGCACGTTCTCGTTTTAACGGCAGCTCTCGGGCGGAATCCGCCCGTACCTACGACATGGGGTGTGCGGCGCAAAGCACAATAGCGTCGGAGCACGCAGACGACGGATTTGCGCCGAGCGTCGGGCGGACGTATGCGGAGCCCGGCCGCGGCTCCGGCGGGAGCGGCCCGCTTCGACGGGCTCGGGGCCGGTCTGTTGACCCCTTGACGGAGCAGCTGATCCCATGACCTTCACGCACTACCAGAGCCTGGCCGGCCGCGTCGTCATCGTGACCGGCGGGGCGAGCGGGATCGGCGAGGTGATCGTCCGCGCGTTCGCCGCCAACGGCGCCCGGGTGGCGTTTCTCGACCTTCAGGAGGCGGCCGGTCGCGCCCTGGTCGATGCGCTGGCGACGGAGGTGCCGCATGCGCCGGTGTTCGTCGCCTGCGATCTCACCCGGATCGACCAGCTGCGCGAGGCGTTGGCGCGGGTGCGCGGCGAGCTCGGCCCGGCCGCGGTGCTGGTCAACAACGCCGCCAACGACCAGCGCCAGACGTTTGCCGAGGTGACGCCCGAGCAGTTCGACTGGATGATGGCGGTCAATCTCCGGCACGTCTATTTCGCCTCCCAGGCCGTGGTGCCGCAGATGATCGAGCGTGGGCACGGCTCGATCGTCAACATGTCGTCGATGGCATGGATGTCCGGCGTGCCCGAGCTCCAGGCCTATGCGGCCGCCAAGGCGGCGATCGTCGGCTTCACCAACTCGCTGGCGCGCGAGGTCGGCCGCCATCGCGTCCGGGTGAACGCCATCGCGCCCGGCCTCGTCCTCACCCAGCGGCAGCGCCGGTTGTGGCACGCGGACGACGGCGAGGTCGCGGCCCTGCTCGCCCGCCAGGCGCTGCCCGACCGCATCGAGCCCGCCGATATCGCGCGGCTGGCGCTGTTCCTCGGCTCCGACGACAGCCGCATGATCACCCGGCAGACCTTCGCGGTGAACGGCGGGATGCAGTGAGGCGATGAGAGTGCCGGCCGGCAGCCGTTGACAGCGACCGCGGCCTCGGCCGCAATGGCGCGCCGACACCCGGGGGGCACATGGATCACCAGGGCCGGACCGATCCGATCGCCAGCGCGCGCAATCTCGCGCCGGCGATTGCGGCTGCGTCCGACACCATCGAGCGCACGCGGCGCATCCCGGCGCCGCTGCTGGCAGAGCTGCATGCCTCGCGGCTGTTCCGCATGCTGCTGCCGCGCTCGGTCGGCGGCGACCAGACGGAGCCGGGGACCTACCTGACGGCGGTCGAGGAGGTCGCCCGCCACGATGCCTCGATCGGCTGGAACCTGTTCGTCGCCAACAGCTCGGCGCTGATCGCCGCCTACCTCGAGCCGGCGGCCGCCCGGGCGATCTTCGCCGATCCGACGACCATCATCGCCTGGGGCCCGCCCAACGGCTCGCGCGCGGCCGCGGTGGATGGCGGCTATCGCCTGAGCGGCACCTGGGATTTCGCCAGCGGCTGCCGCAATGCCAGCTGGATGGGGGCGCACTGCCACGTGGTCGAGCCCGATGGCTCGCTTCGCACGAATCGTCGCGGCCGGCCGACGCTGCGCACGCTGCTGTTTCCCGCCTCGCAAGCCCGGCTGATCGACCGCTGGAACGCCATCGGCCTGCGCGGGACGGCGTCGGATTCCTACAGCGTCGAAAACATCGTGGTGGCGGAGGCGTTTTCCGCCACGCGCGAGGATCCGGGCCTGCGGCGCGAGCCGGGACCGCTCTACGCCTTCACCATGCAGGGCCTCTACGCGGTCGGCGTCGCCGGCGTCGCGCTCGGCATCGCGCGCGCCATGCTCGAGGAGCTCATCGATCTCGCCCGCCGCAAGGTCCCGCGCGGCCTGACGCGTCTCGCCGACAGCACCGTAGTGCAGGGCAACGTGGCGCGGGCGCAGGCAAGTCTCGACGCATCGCGCGCCTATCTGCTCGATGCCCTGGCCTCGATCTACGCCGAGGCCGACGACGTCGCTCCGATCGAGGTCGCCGATCGCGCGCGGGTGCGGCTCGCCTGCACCCATTCGATCCACGGCGCGATCGAGGTCGCCGACTTCGCCTACGCGGCCGCCGGCGTCGATGCGATCTTTCCGGGCAGCCCGTTCGAACGGCGCTTCCGTGACATCCACACGCTGTCGCAACAAATTCAGGCGCGCGGCGCGCACTTCGAGGCGGTCGGCCAGGTCCTGCTCGGGATGCCGCCCGAGCCGTTTTATTAGTTTAGTTAGTTAGAGCGTTTCCCGGACAGAGCCTGCCCCGAACTTGTTCCGGGGTAAATACCGGCTTTCCCTACCGCGAGGCGAACGGGATCCAGGCATCCGATCCGCCGGTCGAGATCACGGCACCGGCCCATCGCGCGGGCCGCCGACGCTCGCGTCCGACGGTGAACTGCTGCATCCGATAGGACGACGCGCCGTCCGCACGGTGCCGTGGAAGAGCGGTCCAGACGCGGATGGCGGCCATGTGCCCGCGAGCCGGCGTGCCGCCCGAATCGTCGGACGACGCGGACTGCTCGCGCGGCACCGTGACGGTTCGCGCGACATCGCCGAAGGTGCCGCTGGTGGTGACACGCACCTCGGCGGTATCCGTCGGCACCGCCGACCGTCGGGCGGCTTCGCCCGGCGGCTCTCCATTGGCCGCCGCCGCGGCGAAGCCCGCTGCGCGCTCCAGCGGTTGGGGAGATGGCGCGGCCTCCTCGCGCGGCGGCTCGCTGCCGGGCGTGACCACGAGCGGCGGAGCAATGTCATGACGCGGCCCCGGCGGGACGGCCGCCACATCGGTCAGCTCGTCCAGCGGCGACGGCGTGCTCCGCGGCGCCGGCTCCGCCACCGGCGGCGCATCCACCGACGCCGTAACGGCGTCGTGCTGGCGCAGCAGCAGGATCACGCCGCTCGCCACCACGAAGGTCACGGCGGCGACGACGGCGCAGCCAAGGACCTGGTGCGTCATCTGCCGGCGCCGGCGCCGGCGTGCGGCCTCCAGACGTTCATCGTAGGCGGCCCGCGATGCGGAATTTCTCAAGGTCACATAGGCGGCGGTG
>JBEKZK010000293.1:0-5864 GCA_049509935.1 Xanthobacteraceae bacterium
CATAGGGGAGACAACAGATGAATTTGGAGAAGTACACAGAGCGGGCGCGCGGCTTCATTCAGAGCGCGCAGTCACTGGCCCTTCGCGAGGGGCACCAGCAGTTCACGCCCGAACATGTTCTGAAGGTTCTGCTCGACGACGAGGAAGGTCTCTGCGCGGGCTTGATCGACAAGGCGGGCGGGCGTTCCAAGGAGGCGCTGGCGCAAGTCGAACTCGCGTTGAGCAAACTGCCGAAAGTGGGTGGCTCCGGAGCCGGCCAGCTCTATCTCGCGCCGACCACGGCGCGGCTATTCGACAACGCGGAGAAGATCGCCGACAAGGCGGGCGACTCGTTCGTCACCGTCGAGCGTCTGCTCGTCGCGCTCGCGTTGGAAAAGGGCGCCGACGCCGCGAAGATTCTCGCCAACGCCGGCGTCACCGCGCAAACCCTCAATGCCGCGATCAACGATCTGCGCAAGGGCCGCACCGCCGATTCCGCGAGCGCCGAGAACGCCTACGACGCGCTGAAGAAATACACGCGCGATCTCACCGAGGCGGCGCGCAACGCCAAGCTCGACCCTGTCATCGGCCGCGACGAGGAAATCCGCCGCACCATGCAAGTGCTGTCGCGACGGACCAAGAACAATCCGGTGCTCATCGGCGAGCCGGGCGTCGGCAAGACCGCGATCGTCGAAGGTCTCGCGCTCCGCATCGTCAACGGCGACGTGCCGGAGTCGCTGCGCGACAAGAAGCTGCTTTCGCTCGACATGGGGGCTCTGATCGCCGGCGCGAAATATCGCGGCGAGTTCGAGGAGCGGCTGAAGGCGGTGCTGACCGAGGTCACCGCCGCCGAGGGCGACATCATCCTGTTCATCGACGAGATGCATACCCTGGTCGGTGCCGGCAAGGCGGAAGGCGCGATGGACGCCTCGAACCTGCTGAAGCCTGCGCTGGCGCGCGGCGAGCTGCACTGCATCGGAGCCACCACGCTCGACGAGTACAAGAAGAACGTCGAAAAGGACGCGGCGCTCGCCCGGCGCTTCCAGCCGGTGTTCGTGTCCGAGCCGAGCGTGGAGGACACGGTGTCGATCCTGCGCGGCCTGAAGGACAAATACGAGCAGCATCACGGCGTGCGCATCACCGACGGCGCGATCGTAGCCGCCGCGACCCTGTCGCACCGCTACATCACCGACCGCTTCCTGCCCGACAAGGCGATCGATCTGGTCGACGAGGCGGCGGCGCGGCTGAAGATGCAGGTCGATTCCAAGCCCGAGGAGCTCGATTCGCTCGACCGCGAGATCGTGCGCCTGCGGATCGAGCAGGAGGCCCTGAAGAAGGAGAGCGATGCGGGCTCGAGGGAGCGGCTGAAGAATCTGGAGAAGGAGCTGGCCTCGCTGGAGGAGCAGTCGGCCGCGCTGACCGCCCGCTGGAAGTCGGAGAAGGACAAGCTGTCCGACGCGCAGAAGCTCAAGACCGAGCTCGATCAGGCCCGCAACGAGCTCGCGGCGGCGCAGCGCCGCGGCGAGTACCAGCGCGCCGGCGAGCTCGCCTATGGACGCATTCCCGAGCTCGAGAAGAAGCTCCGGGAGACCGAGCAGAAGTCCACCACCGCGGCGCTGGTCGACGAGACGGTGACGGCCGACGACATCGCGCAGGTGGTCTCGCGGTGGACCGGGGTGCCGGTCGACCGGATGCTGGAAGGCGAGAGGGACAAGCTGCTGCGCATGGAGGCCGAGATCGGCAAGCGCGTGATCGGACAGGTCGAGGCGGTCCGGGCGGTCTCGACGGCGGTGCGCCGGGCCCGCGCTGGCCTGCAGGACCCCAACCGGCCGATCGGCTCGTTCATGTTCCTCGGACCCACCGGGGTCGGCAAGACCGAGCTCACCAAGGCGCTCGCCGAGTTCCTGTTCGACGACGAGACGGCGCTGATCCGGCTCGACATGTCGGAATACATGGAGAAGCACTCGGTCGCCCGCCTGATCGGCGCCCCGCCCGGCTATGTCGGCTACGAGGAGGGCGGCTCGCTGACCGAGGCGGTGCGCCGGCGGCCCTACCAGGTGATCCTGTTCGACGAGATCGAGAAGGCCCATCCCGACGTGTTCAACGTGCTGCTCCAGGTGCTCGACGACGGGCGTCTCACCGACGGCCAGGGGCGCACCGTCGACTTCCGCAACACCCTGATTGTCATGACGTCGAATCTCGGCGCCGAATATCTGGTCAGTCAGCCCGAGGTCACCGACCAGGTCCGGGCCGAGGTGATGGCGGTGGTGCGCGCCAACTTCCGCCCGGAATTTCTCAACCGCGTCGACGAGATCATCGTGTTCCATCGGCTCCGTCGGGACGAAATCGGTCGGATCGTCGACCTGCAGATGGAGCGGCTGCGCAAGCTGCTGGCCGATCGCAAGATCGAGGTGGTGCTCGAGCCCTCGGCCCGCGAATGGCTCGCCGACAAGGGCTGGGATCCGGCCTACGGGGCCCGCCCGCTCAAGCGGGTGATCCAGAAGGACGTGCAGGATCCGCTCGCCGAGAGAATCCTCTCCGGACGCGTGAAGGACGGGGACAGGGTGGTGGTCTCGGCGACGCCGCGCGGCCTGACGTTCAACGGCGAGGCACCTGCAGCGGTGGCCGCCTAACCGGCTCGGCGGCGCCGGCAACGACACCCGGCGCGGCAGCGGGTGGCGCTGGCGCCGGCCGGCAGCGGCAGCGCAGGCTAGCGGGTGCTGGCCTGAACGTCCGGCGTCGCCCGCGCCGTGCTGCCCCGCTTGAACAGGCCGTCGAGGCGGTCGCGCTCGTGCTCGAAGCTCGCCATCAACGGGCCCTCGAGCACGCGGCCGCGCGGCAGCTTGATGCGCATCGGGTCGACAAAGCGGCCGTTCACCAGGATCTCGTAGTGCACATGCGGCCCGGTGGACTGGCCGGTCGAGCCGACATAGCCGATGACCTGCCCCTGGCGGACGCGCACGCCCGGCTGGATGCCGCGGGCGAACGCCGACATGTGGCCATAGGCGGTCTCATAGCCGTTGTTGTGGCGCAATCGGACGTACTTGCCGTAGCCCGATTCCCAGCCGGCCTTTTCCACCGCGCCGTTGCCCGACGCGTAGATCGGGGTGCCGATCGGCGCTGCCCAGTCGACGCCGGTATGCATCTTGGTGAAGCCGAGCAGCGGGTGCTTGCGGAAGCCGTAGCCCGATCGCATGATCGCGTTGATCACCGGCTTGCGCACCAGGAACTTCTTCGCGCTCTTGCCGGTCTCGTCGTAATAGTCGACGGCGTTGTCGTCCGGCGTCTGGAATCGGTAGAACTGCTTGGTCTCGCCGCCGACGGTGAGCGAGGCGAACAGCACTTCGCCCTTGCCCTCGCCGGGTGTCTCGTCCTCCCCGGCAAAGAGCATCTCGAAGGAGTCGCCGGGCTGCACCCGCCGCTGGAAATCGACGTCGTAGGAATAGATGCGGATGAGGTCGTCGATCACCGGCCGCGGCACCTGGTTGCGCAATGCCGTTTCGTAGACGCTCTGGTAGAGCCGGACCGCGGTGGTGTCGTTCTCGTCGTCCTCGGCCGCCTCGGCGACCTCGGTGTCGGCGTTCTGGATGTCGACCGACACGTATTTGCCGGTGTCGGACAGCGCGACCACCGCCTCGATCCCGCTGTCGCCCACGACGATGACGCGGATCGGCTGCGCCCGATGCCCGGCATCGGCCGGGGCCATCAGGATGCGCAGCTTCTGACCCTCCTTCAGGCCGTTGTCACGCCCGCGCGGCCCGAGGATCGGGGCAATCGCCTTGATCTCTTCCGGCGTCGCCCCGGCGTCGCGCAGGATCGTGCTGACCGAATCGCCCTTTTTCGCCGTGGTGGTGTGCTCGTTCCAGCTGTTGCCGCCGGTGGTCTGCGTCGCCGTCTTGGGAAGCAGGGTGATGTTTTCCGGCACGATGCGGGTCTCGAAGCCCGCATAGGGGTCGGGCGCCGGATTGGGGGCGTACGGCAGCGCGTCGGTCGTCTGAATGGCGGCGACCATCGGCAGGGTCCCGGCCATCTCGCGCACCCGCCCGATCACCTCTTCGATCGGGACCGCCGCCGCCACCTTGATGCGCGGCAGCACGCCGGCGAGGTCGCGGGTGACGAAGGAGACCTCGCCATCGGGCTCGCTGCCCGCCGTGTCGTCGGCGGCGGCCGCCGCGCCGGCGCGGCCCGAATCGACGAGCAGGCGCTGCGGATTGAACGGCGGGACGCTGGCGGACAATTCCGACGTCGAAAGCGTCAGATTGGATGCGATGCGGATCAGAGGGCGGACCCGGACGATCTCGCGATTGCCGAGGCCTCGGGTCGTGGTCGAGACCCGGATGATCTGGCGTGCCGCATTGGTTTCGCCGAGCGCCGGCAGCTTGTCGGTCTTGCGTGCGGCCGCGGTGCGGTCGGAGGCGCCGAGCGCGCCGCGCAATCCGGCTTCGATATGCTCCGGCACCGCGGCGAAATTGGCCTCACCATCGAGCGACGCATAGACGGCACCGCCCATCAGTGCCGCCCCGCACAGGCCGGTCATGACGGTGCCGCTGAACCATTGGACCGAAACTCGCCGGCGGTCGACGATGGCGGATTTGGCGCCGTCGACCGAGAGGGGCGCTTCATTGCCGAGGTCGATTGGAGTGGGCGCAGCCCTGGCTCGATTTGGGCCCCGCGTTCTGCCGTGGTCCAAAATCGTTTTCCCCTGCGGTTGACCTTCGCATCCAAGTCGCCGAAAACACATGGCGACGCCCGGACAGCCGTCGGACAACCGACCCCCATCGATCCGCGGCACGATGCCGCGCAGGAGCAGGTCCGTCAACGGCCGATATCCCGGACGCCTTGAATCCACCCTGTTTTGCGATCGCTTTGCGTCGCGATCCCCGTCACCTAAGAACGGCCGACGAATGTGGCCGCAGTACGGCGCGTGCTCGGCGAGGCGTGGCGGTCCAATCGCGCGAAACCCAATGGGAACAAGCCTTAGGCGCGTATCCGGCGGAGCCGCGGTGGTCGCCGGCGGGGCCGCGGCGAGGATCAGGACATGCGTTCGTCGGGCCGGCGCGGGGCCAGCCGTCAAATTGCGTGCTTTTCCTCCAGGCGGGTGTTGACAAGTTTCCGGAGGCGAGCCTATATACGGCCCTCACGGCGCGCCGCCCGCCTCGGCGTGATGACGCGCCTGCGAAGTTCCTCACTGATTATTCGGTGGACCGGCGTCCGATTATCCTCGGAGCGTCGGGCTTCGACGGCTCTCCGGGCAATCGGAGAGGGGACCGCTTCGGTCCCGGGCTGTTTGACAGGTGAATCGGAAGAAAGAGAAACGTGGACGGCGGAGTCCTTGCGGACTGCCTCTTCGCAGGAGGAGTGCAGTCGGACGAGACTTCGGCGGTTCTACGTTTCAGGTCGAACGCGTACGGTCACGCAAGTGGTCGAACGCGTGTGGACCTCGTCAAATGTAGTGACCATGCCGGCTTCAAGTTCTCATCCAACCTGAGAGTTTGATCCTGGCTCAGAGCGAACGCTGGCGGCAGGCCTAACACATGCAAGTCGAACGCCTGTAGCAATACAGGAGTGGCAGACGGGTGAGTAACGCGTGGGAACGTGCCCTTCGGTTCGGAATAACCCAGGGAAACTTGGGCTAATACCGGATACGTCCGTAAGGAGAAAGATTTATCGCCGAAGGAGCGGCCCGCGTCCGATTAGCTAGTTGGTGAGGTAAAAGCTCACCAAGGCGACGATCGGTAGCTGGTCTGAGAGGATGACCAGCCACACTGGGACTGAGACACGGCCCAGACTCCTACGGGAGGCAGCAGTGGGGAATATTGGACAATGGGCGCAAGCCTGATCCAGCCATGCCGCGTGGGTGATGAAGGCCCTAGGGTTGTAAAGCC
>JBEKZK010000294.1:0-5831 GCA_049509935.1 Xanthobacteraceae bacterium
ACACCCTCGGCTTCTCGCTGTTCGGCACCCTGCACCACGGCAAGCCCGACGACGCCACCCTGGAGCCGGCGGCGGGCGCGCGGCGCATCGCCTACCCCCGCCCCGACGGCAGGCTCACCTTCGATCGGCTGTCCTCGGTGTTCCTGTCGAACACCAACCACGAGGAGGCACAGCCCCCGCACCTCGTGGTGCGCGACCTCGCCCTGCAGAAGACCTCCGAGCACGACGTCTATGGCGGGCCGTCGGCCCGCTATTGCCCGGCGGCGGTGTACGAGTGGGTCGAGGAGGGGGGCACGCGATACGTCATCAATGCGCAGAATTGCGTCCACTGCAAGACCTGCGACATCAAGGACCCGAACCGCAACATTACTTGGGTGCCGCCGGAGGGCGGCGGCGGCCCGAACTACCCGAACATGTGATTCCGCGGTGCCGCAGTTTCGCCGCCGTTGGTTCTTAACCCACTGTGATGATGCGCCGCCGGTTCGATCCTTGCGGGCGGACCGCAAAAAGTCCATTCTGCGACTCGACCGGAGGGGCGGCGCTTCGGGCGCATGCCCTCCCATGGAGATCAGCAACCCGTGACCGTTTCCAGATCGCTCGGGCGCGCGGCCGGTGCTCTCGCCGCGGCCGCTGCCCTGACCTTGCCGATCCTGACTTTGCCAAGGGTCGCCGTGGCGGAAGCTCCGGCCCAGCATGAGCTGGCGAAGGTGTCGGCCGCCGGCAACTACCTCGCCGCCCGCCATGCCAACACCGAGCGCGACGCCGGCGCCGCCGCCGCCTATTACCGCGCCGCCCTCAAGACGGATCCGCGCAATTCCGAGCTGCTCGACCGCGCCTTCATCTCGCTGCTCACCGAGGGCGATATCGAGGAGGCGGTGAAGCTCGCCGACCGCGTCATCCAGCAGGACCACGGCAACCGCATGGCCCGGCTGGTGCTCGGCGTGCGCGCGATCAAGCAGAAGCAGTACCAGGCGGCCCGCCAGCAGTTCGCCCAGTCGGTGCGCGGGCCGATCGCCGATCTCACCGCGACCCTGCTCACCGCGTGGACGCTGGAGGGCTCCAACGAGGCGCGCACCGCCGTCGAGACCATCGACAAGCTCTCCGGGCCCGACTGGTATGCGCTGTTCAAGGACCTGCACGCCGGGCTGATCCTCGATCTGACCGGCGGCAAGCGGGACGCCGGAAAGCGCTTCGAGAAGGCCTACAAGCTCGACCCCAACATGATCCGCATCGTGCAGGCCTACGGCAGCTGGGCGTCGCGCAATGCCGGCAAGGACGAGGCGCTGAAGATCTTCCAGGGCTTCGACAAGGTGCTGCCGAATCATCCGCTGGTGACCGAGGCGATCGACGATCTCAAGGACGGCGACAAGCTCGACCCGCTGGTGGAGACGCCGCAGTCGGGCTCCGCCGAGGTGCTCTACGGGCTCGGCGCCTCGCTCGCCCAGCAGGGCGGCGAGGACTTGGCGCTGGTCTATCTGCAGCTCTCGATCTATCTCGACGATGGCCAGCCGCTGGCGCTGCTCTCACTCGCCAACCTCTACGAGACGCTGAAGAAGCCGCAGCTCGCCATCAAGGCCTACCAGCGGGTGCCCGAGGATTCGGCCCTGCGCCCCAATGCCGACATCCAGCTCGCCGCCGATCTCGACGGCCTCGACCGTCCCGACGAGGCGAAGAAGAAGCTCGAGAAGATCATCGCCGAGCGGCCCAAGGACATCGAGCCGATCCTGGCGCTCGGCAACGTGATGCGCGGGCGCAAGGAGTTCAAGGAGTGCGCCGACGTCTACGGCAAGGGCATCGGCACCATCGCCCACCCGGAGAAGAACAACTGGGTGATCTACTATTTCCGCGGCGTCTGCTACGAGCGTTCCAAGCAGTGGGACCAGTCGGAAGCCGATCTGAAGAAGGCGCTCGATCTCTATCCCGACCAGCCGCAGGTGCTCAACTATCTCGGCTATTCGTGGATCGACCAGGGCATCAATCTCGACGAAGGCATGCGGATGATCCGCAAGGCCGTCGACCAGCGGCCCGACGACGGCTACATCGTGGATTCGCTGGGCTGGGCCTACTATCGCATCGGCAACTACGACGAGGCGGTGAAGAATCTCGAGCGCGCCGTCGAGCTCAAGCCCGAGGATCCGACCATCAACGATCATCTGGGCGACGCCTATTGGCGGGTCGGCCGCACCCTGGAAGCGACCTTCCAGTGGTCGCATGCGCGCGACCTCAAGCCCGAGGACGAAGACCTCAAGAAGATCGAGGAGAAGCTGAAGACCGGCCTGCTCGACGATCCGGCGCCGGCGGCCGATGCCGCGCGGAAGAAGCCCGGGAGCGGCGGCTGATCTCTGCCTCGTGCGGCCCGAGCCCGGCGTAACGACCCTGACGCTGGCCGAGCACGCGGCCGCGAAGATCAATCTCACGCTGCGGATCGTCGGTCGAAGGCCCGACGGCTACCATGAGCTCGTCAGCCTGGTGGCGTTCGCCGGCGTCGGCGACGCGCTCAGCCTGGGGACCGGCACCGCGCTGTCGCTGCGCATCGGCGGCCCGTTCTCGGCCGGCCTGTCCGCCGGCGACGACAACCTGGTGCTGCGCGCCGCCCGCGAGCTTGCCGCCCGCGCCGACGGCTTGGCGCTGGGCAGCTTTTCGCTCACCAAGCGCCTGCCGGTCGCCTCCGGAATCGGCGGCGGCTCGGCCGACGCCGCAGCTGCGCTGCGGCTGCTCGCCCGCGCCAACGGGCTGTCGCCGGCCGACCCGCGCCTGTTCGCCGCGGCCGGCGCGCTCGGCGCCGACGTGCCGGTATGCGTCGACCTGCGGGCACGGGTGATGCGCGGCATCGGCGAGATTCTGTCGGCGCCGTTCGTGCTGCCGCAGCTGCCGGCCGTGCTGGTCAATCCGGGGGTGCCGGTGGAGACGAGAGCCGTGTTCCGGGCGCTCGCCGCCGTCCGCGGCGGCGGTGCTGCCGCGCTTGCCGACCCGGAGCCGGAGTGGGCAGCCATCCGGTCCTCCGCCGCCCTGGTCGAGGCCGTCGCACGCGGCCGCAACGACCTCGAGCCGGTCGCCATCTCCCTTGCGCCGTCCGTCGCCGAGGTGCTGGCCGTTCTCCGCGCGGAAGGCGGCTGCCGGCTCGCCCGCATGTCCGGCTCCGGCGCCACCTGCTTCGGCCTGTTCGACACCCGCCGCGCCGCCGCCGCGGCGGCCCAGCGGGTGCGCGCCGGGCACCCCGCCTGGTGGGTGCAGGCGACAACGATCGGTTGACCTCGAGGCCGAAGCGCGGGAGGGTCTAGCGACGCCAGCGGGGTGGCTCATGTCCTCGATCCGGCTCCTCGGCCTGCTCGCCGCCGCCATGGCGCTGCCGGCGACGCTCCTTGCCCTGCCGGCGCCCGACGGCGGGCCGGTCGGCCCGGGCACCGCCTCGCTCGCCGGCCAACTGCTGATCGCGGCGCCGTCGATGGCCGATCCGCGCTTCGATCACACCGTCATCCTGATGGTGCGCCACGATCCGCGCGGCGCGCTGGGCATCATCGTCAATCGCCCGGTGGCCGAGCGCTCGCTGGCGAGCCTGCTGCAGGCCCTGGGCGACACCGACGCCTCGGTCGCCGGCAGCGTGCGCATCTTTGCCGGCGGCCCGGTGCAGCCGGACATCGGCTTCGTGATCCACAGCGCCGACTATCACCGGCCCGACACCGTCGACATCGACAGCCGCCTCGCCATGACGTCGAGCCGCGAGATCCTGCACGACATCGCCAACAGGCAGGGACCGGACCGGAGCCTGGTGGCATTCGGCTACGCCGGGTGGGCCGGCGGCCAGCTCGAGGGCGAGATGTCCCTGCGTGCCTGGTTCACCGCTCCGGCGAACCCGACGCTGATCTTCGAGGAGGACCGCGACAAGGTCTGGGACGAGGCGATGAAGCGGCGGACCCGCGATCTCTAGTCAAGATGATTGAGATAGGCGGCGACCGCCGCGATCTGCGACTCCTTCAAGCCGTGCGCGATCGGCTCCATGATGGCCGAGGTGTCGGGGTTCTTCGGGTCCTGGCCGCGTTCCTTGCTCCAGTTCAGCAGTTTTCTCAGGATGTAGTCGTCGAGCTGGCCCGCCAGGCGGGGAAATGCGCCGTTGCCCCTGGCCTCCGGACCATGACAGGACGCGCAGGCAGGCACCTGGGCGTCGGGAAGTCCCTCCTCGTAGATCTTCTTGCCCGCGGCGACGAGCTCCCGTGGGGCGCCGCCCAGGGGCTTGGGATTGAGCTCGCTGAAATGCTGGGCGAGGGCTGTCTGCATCGACGGGCTGAGCACGTGCGACACGCCGTACATGTATTTGTTCTCGCGCCGGCGCTCGATGAAGGCCTTGAGCTGATTCTCGATGTACTCCACCTGCTGGCCCGCGAGCCGGGGAATCGGTGAGGCGCCGTGAAAGCCCTGCCCCTGAACCCCGTGGCAGGTCTTGCAATATGCGATCTTGGCCTGGAGCGCCTGCTGGGTGAAGTCGCGTTTGTCGGTGTCCTCCGCCCGGCCCGCGGCGGAGACGACGAGTGCCAGGATTGCCGTCGGCAATGCCCAACGCATGCTGCTGACCTTCATGATCCGGCCTCCGGTGCGAAGAAGCATAGAGCATGTTCCGGCAAAAGCCCATCCGCCGGCTCGGCCTGCGGGCGCGCGCGGCCCGCGGCCGGGAACATGCGACACGACAGCGGCGCCGCGCTCACTTGACGAAGCTGAGGTACGACGCGAGGACCTCGATCTCGTCGGGGGACAGCTTGCCGGCGATGAGCGGCATCGGAGGCTCCGCGGCCGCGTGATATCCTTCCCCCCATTGCCTGAGCTTGCGTTTCAGATAGTCGTACGACAGCCCGCCCAGGCGGGGGATTCGCCCGATGCCCTCGCCGTTCGGGCCATGGCACACGGCGCAGGCGACCGTGTTCGCATCCGGATCCCCGTCCTCGTACAGCGCCCGTCCCGCAGCGGCGAGGTCCCGGTGGCCGTCGTTGGCGGCGCGCGGCGGCAGCGTGGAAAAATAGGTCGCCAGCGCGTGCGCCCTGCCGACGCTGAGGTTCGCGGCGGCGCCCCACATGTACTGCTTCGAAAACGGGTTGTCCCGCGCGTGCGTGCGGAAGCTCAGGAGCTGGCTCAGGATGTACTGATGCTGCTGCGCCGCCAGTCGCGGCGCGTTGGCATAGCCCTGCGCCGATGTTCCGTGGCACCAGGTGCAGTTGCGGGTGCCGGCGACGGCGCTCGGGTCATCGGCGATGGCGGGGACGGCGGAGGCGACGAGCGCCAGGACCGCAATTGTCGACCTGATGAGCTTCATCATCTGAGCGTCCACACTCTATGCCTTGGCGCAAACGACGACATGTCCGGCGCGAGCCGCCGGTGCACCGATTCAGGGCTGATAGCTGAGATAGGCGGCGATCGCCGAGACCTGCGACCGGCTCAGGTTGTGCGAGGTCGGCAGCATGACCGCCGAGACATCCGGGTTTGCCGGGTCCTGGCCGCGCTCGCTGCTCCAGTTCACCAGCTTGTTGAAGATGTAGTCGGGCAGCTGTCCGGCCAGGCGGGGAATGGCGCTCTGGCCCTTGGCCTCCGGGCCGTGGCAGGCCATGCACGCCGGAACGTTGGTTTCGGGATCGCCGTCCTCGTAGATGCGCTTGCCGGTGGCGACGAGCCCCCGCGACGCTCCGCCCCACGGCCGGGCATGGAGCGAGCTGAAATGCTCGGCGAGCGCCGGTCGCGTCGCCGCGCCGAGGCCGCGCGCCGCATTGCTCATGTATCGGTTCCGGCGCCGGCCCTCGACGAACGCCCGCAGCTGATTCTCGAAGTATTCCGGCTGCTGTCCGGCG
>JBEKZK010000295.1:0-5820 GCA_049509935.1 Xanthobacteraceae bacterium
CTTCGCCTTGATCTTGTCGCCGACCGCCCTGGCAACCTCCTCCCACTGCCCGTCGAGCGCCGAGATCGTCTCGTCGCGCGCGATGATCGGCCAGTTGGATCTCGCCCACGACGGACCGCGGGCGTTGCGACGGACATCGCCGGGGTCCTCGCGCAGCGACTGGAAGAATTCCCGCCACTCGCCTTCGACCGCATTGGGGTCGGCCTGGAAGCGGGCGTGGAGATCCTCGATGTAGGCGGCGTTGCCGCCGTACAGAAAGGACGAGAGCGCGAAGGCTGCGTTGGCGTCTTGGCGAGACATGCTGCAGGTCCCACAATGATCGGCGGCGGCCGCCCCGGTACGAACCGATCGAGAGGGAAGCGCCGCACCATCCCTCTCGCAGAGCCTACTATCTAGGTCGTGCCCGTTGATTTGAAAGGCGAAAAAAACGCCAATCCGCCTCGTTCGGACCCCTCGACATCGCCATTGCGTGATCGGTTGACGACGACCCCCCGGCAGTCGTCCGGCAGCGACGCGCGACGTGATATTGCGTCGCCGCACATTGCGGTCAGCCCTTGAGGACGTCGACGAGCGTCCTGCCGATCCGGGCCGGTGACGGTGATACGCGAATGCCCGCCGCCTCCATGGCGGCGATTTTCGATTCGGCATCGCCCTTGCCGCCGGAGATGATGGCGCCCGCATGGCCCATGCGCCGTCCCGGCGGGGCGGTGCGGCCGGCGATGAAGCCGACCATCGGCTTCCTGCGGCCGCGCCTGGCTTCGCTGGTGATGAATTCCGCCGCATCCTCCTCGGCCGCGCCGCCGATCTCGCCGATCATGACGATGGCCTCGGTCGCCGCGTCGGCGAGGAACATCTCCAGCACCTCGATGAAGTCGATGCCCTTGACCGGGTCGCCGCCGATGCCGACGGCGGTCGTCTGGCCGAGCCCTTCGCGGCTGGTCTGGAACACCGCCTCGTAGGTCAGGGTGCCGGAGCGCGACACGATGCCGACCCGGCCGGGCGAAAAAATGTTGCCCGGCATGATCCCGATCTTGCATTCGCCGGCCGTCATGACGCCCGGGCAGTTGGGCCCGATCAGCCGTGACTTGGAGCCCTGCAGCGCGCGCCTGACCTTGACCATGTCGAGCACCGGAATGCCCTCGGTGATGCACACGATCAGCGCGACCTCGGCTTGGATCGCCTCGCAGATCGCGTCGGCGGCGCCGGCCGGCGGCACGTAGATCACGCTGGCATTGCAGTCGGTCTCCTCGCGCGCCTCGGCCACCGTCTCGAACACCGGAAGTCCGAGATGCATGCCGCCGCCCTTGCCCGGCGACGTGCCGCCGACCATCCGGGTTCCGTAGGCGATCGCCTGCTCGGAGTGAAAGGTGCCGTTCTTGCCGGTGAAGCCCTGGCAGATCACCCGCGTATCCTTGTCGACGAGGATCGGCATCAGGCGGCGTCCTTCACGGCCTTGACTATTTTCTTCGCGGCATCGTCGAGATCGTCGGCCGCAATGACGTTGAGGCCGGAGCTCTCGATGATCTGCTTGCCGAGCTCCACATTGGTGCCTTCGAGCCGCACCACCAGCGGCACCTCGAGGCCGACCGTCCGCACCGCGTCGACCACCCCTGCCGCCACGATATCGCAGCGCATGATGCCGCCGAAGATGTTGACCAGGATGCCCTTCACGTTGTGGTCCGACGTGATGATCTTGAACGCCGCGGCAACCTTTTCCTTGGTGGCGCCGCCGCCGACGTCGAGAAAGTTCGCCGGGGTCATGCCGTAGAGCTTGATGATGTCCATGGTCGCCATGGCGAGCCCGGCGCCGTTGACCATGCAGCCGATCGAACCGTCGAGCGCCACGTAGTTGAGGTCGTATTTCGACGCCTCGATCTCCTTCTCGTCCTCCTCGCTCGGATCGCGCAGCGCCGCCACGTCGGGATGGCGGAACAGCGCGTTGTCGTCGAAGCCGACTTTGGCGTCGAGGCAGATGAGCTCGCCCGACCTGGTGACCACCAGCGGGTTGATCTCGAGCAGCGTCATGTCCTTTGCGACGAACGCCGCGTAGAGCTTGGGCAGCAGGGCGCCGACCTGTTTGGCGAGATCGTTGGCCAGTCCGAGCACGCGAGCGACCCGGCGTCCATGATGCGGCATGATGCCGGTCGCCGGATCGACCGCGAAGGTCAGGATCTTGTCCGGGTGGGTGCGCGCCACCTCCTCGATGTCCATGCCGCCTTCGGTGGAGACCACGAACGAGATGCGCGACGATGCCCGGTCGACCAGCGCCGAGAGGTAGAATTCGCGATCGATCGCCGAGCCTTCCTCGACGTAGATGCGGTTGACGACCTTGCCGTGCGGGCCGGTCTGATGGGTGATCAACGTCGAGCCGAGCAGGCGCTCGGCCTCCCGCTTCACGTCGTCGATGGATTTGACCACCTTGACGCCGCCCGCTTTGCCGCGTCCGCCGGCATGGATCTGCGCCTTGACGACCCAGACCGGCCCGCCGAGGTCGCGTGCCGCCTCGACGGCCTCCGCCGCCGTGAAGGCGGCGGCTCCCCGCGGCACCGGCGCGCCGAACTCGCGCAGGACGGCTTTGGCCTGATATTCGTGGATGTTCATGAGCCTCTTCCCGGCCGGTCCGGCGCGACCGCTAGAGCACCGATTCCGAAGTTCGCATCACTTCGCGACATCCTCTGGTGCGAACTTCGGAATCAAGAGGTGCAAATCCACCGCACGAGAGCGGGCTACTTGCCGAGATCCGGCGCGATCTTCTTGCAGGCGTCGACCAGCGTCTGCACCGAGGTCACCGACTTGTCGAGCATCTCGCGCTCGGCCGAGTTGAGCTCGATCTCGACGATGCGCTCCACCCCCTTGGCGCCGATCACCACCGGCACTCCGACATAGAGGCCGCGCACCCCGTATTCGCCGTTGAGATGCGCCGCGCACGGCAGCACCCGTTTCTTGTCCCGTAGATAGCTCTCCGTCATCGCGATGGCGGAGGCGGCCGGCGCGTAGAACGCGGAGCCGGTCTTGAGCAGGTTGACGATCTCGGCGCCGCCGTCCCGGGTGCGCTGCAGGATCGCGTCGATCCGGCCCGCCGAGGTCCATCCCATCTTGATGAGGTCGGGGATCGGGATTCCCGCAACCGTCGAATAGCGCACCAGCGGTACCATGGTGTCGCCATGGCCGCCGAGAACGAAGGCGGTGACGTCCTCGACCGAGACGTTGAACTCGTCGGCGAGGAAATAGCGGAAGCGGGAGGAGTCGAGCACCCCGGCCATGCCGACCACCATGGTTTTCGGCAGGCCGCTGGCCTTCTGCAGCGCCCATACCATGGCGTCGAGCGGGTTGGTGATGCAGATGACGAAGGCGTTGGGCGCGTATTTGCGCAGACCGGCGCCGACCTGGTCCATCACCTTGAGATTGATGCCGAGCAGGTCGTCGCGGCTCATCCCGGGCTTGCGTGGCACGCCGGCGGTGACGATGCAGACGTCGGCGCCCTCGATCGCGTCGTACGAGTTGGCGCCGGTGAATCGCGCATCGAAGCCGTCGACCGGCGAGGATTCGACCAGGTCGAGGGACTTACCCTGCGGAATTCCCTCGGCGATGTCGAACATGACCACGTCGCCGAGCTCCTTGAGACCGATGAGATGAGCGAGCGTGCCACCGATCTGGCCCGCGCCGACCAATGCAATCTTGTGTCGCGCCATGGCGGGAAGGGTCCTGGAGGTGAGAGAGATTTTCTGCACTGCGTCATTAGCCCCTTCGCAACGCCCGTTCAAGTCGCCCTGGCCCAGAGTTCACGTCTCGACAATGCCTTCGGGCGAGCCGGCGGGCGCGCGGCGGCCATGCGGCAGCACCAGGTAGGAGCGCGACCCCATCTCGACGAGGCGCGATGCGGTGCGCCGGAACTCCTGGGCTTCGACCCCCTCGGTCGCGCGGTAGAGCGCGGCCGGCTCGGCTCCGGCCGAGGCGACCAGCTTCACGTTGTTGTCGTAGAGCGTATCGATCAGTGCGATGAAGCGTTTGGCCTCGTTGCGCCGGGCATGGTCCATGACCGGGATGCGATCGAGCACGATGGTATGGAACTCGTGCGCGAGCTTCAGGTAGTCGACCGGGCCGAGCGGCTGCTCGCAAAGGTCGTGAAAGCTAAATCGCGCGACGCCCATCGCGGCCCTGGGCACCCGCACGATGCGGCCCTTGACGACCACTTCATGGGGCTCGCCGTGGTGCCCTCCGGCGAGCCGGCGCCAGGCTTCGTCGAGCGCGGCCTCGGCCGCGGCGTCCGCCGGCACGTGCCAGATCGGAGCGTCGCCGAGCTTTTCCAACCGGAAGTCGGCGCGGGCGTCGAGCCGCTCGACGTCCATGCGGGCCTTGATGAGCTCGATGAAGGGCAGGAACAGGGGGCGGTTGAGCCCGTCGCGGTAGAGGTCGTCGGGCGCCACGTTGGACGTCGCGACCACGACGACACCTTTGTCGAACAGTTGCCGGAACAGCCGGCCGAGGATCATCGCATCGGCGATGTCGGTGACGTGGAACTCGTCGAAGCACAGCAGCCAGGCGGCCTCGGCGAGCGCCGTCGCGACCGGGGCGATCGGGTCGTCGCCGGCGACCTCGCCGCGCTTGCGCCGCTGCCGCCAGGCGTGGACGCGCTCGTGGACGTCCAGCATGAATTCGTGGAAATGCGCCCGCCGCTTGCGAGCCACCAGGCTGCCGGTAAAGAACAGGTCCATCAGCATGGTCTTGCCGCGGCCGACCTCGCCCCACAGGTAGAGCCCCTTCGGCTGCCCGCCGTTGCTGTGCGGCCGCGCGAACATCCAGCCGAGCGACGACGACTTGCGCGCCAGCCGATGCTGCGCGAGCCGGGCCTCGAGCCGCGTGAGACTGGCGGCAACCGCTTCCTGCGCGGAATCGCGCTCGATCTCTCCCCCGGCGACCAGGGCCGCGTATCGCTCGAGAACCGTACCTGGCATGGAAGATCGAGGCTGGACCGCGGTGGCTGTGGGCGCAGGCGCCGGTGCGCGTTGCGCAATAGTGCAGGCCGGCCCTGTGCAAAGCAATCAGCGAGGAGAATCGATGGCGCCGATCGGATGCCAAAACTTCCGGTTTTGGCGACGCGCCTGTTCCGGGGCATTTTGCCGCCACGCACTTGCGAACGGAATGCTGCACTGCAATATCGGTCGGGCAACGGACGATTCGGAGGCCTTAAAAAACCACTGGGAGGATCTCGGCGACGAAAATGTCAGGAGATACCTCATGCATGACACCGATATCGACGGCGGGACCATCCGCAAGCTGTGGATCGGAGAGACCGATCAATATCGCGACCATCTGTTGCGGCTCGATCCGGCAAGCCGGCGCAACCGGTTCAGCGGGGCCGTGTCGGACGACTTCATCGCCAGGTATGTCGGCATCTCCAACAGCCTCGATGCGGTGATCCACGGGTACTTCATCGATGGGACGTTGCGCGGCGTGGCCGAGCTGCGTCCGTTGGGCGCGGCCCTGCCGCGGGAGGCGGAGGTCGCGTTCAGCATCGAGGCGAGCTGGCAGAGCCACGGCGTCGGCACCGCACTTCTCGATCGCACCCTGCTGGCCGCCCGCAACCGCGGCTTCAAGCTGCTGCACATGGCCTGCCTTTTCGACAACCGGAGGATGCAGCGCCTCGCCAAAAGGTTTTCCGCCGAGCTGACGTTCGATTACGGCACGGTGGTCGGCGAGGTCGAGGCGCCGTTCGCAACCCCGCTGTCGGTGATGCGAGAAATCGCCTCGGACGCTCACGGCATCGCCACCGCGGTGCTCGACGTGCAGTGGCGCCTGCTGCGGCCCGCCTGATCCGGG
>JBEKZK010000296.1:0-5817 GCA_049509935.1 Xanthobacteraceae bacterium
TGTGCTCGTAGCGGCGGCTGACGAGCTCGAACAGCAGATCGGCGTGGCGGTTGGAATAGGAGAGATAGCCGACCTCGTCGATGGCGAGGAGGTCGGGACGGGCATAGTGGCGCAGGCGCCGCCGCAAGGCGGAATCGCTGTCGAGCGCGGCGAGGTCGCCGAGCAGCTGCCCGGCGCTGGTGAACAGCACGGTGTGGCCGTGGATCAAGGCCTGATGGGCGATGTTGCGGGCGAGCGTCGATTTGCCTACGCCGTTGGGACCCGGCCAGGACCGCCCGAGCGGCGTTGCGCCGCCGTCGCCTCGACATTACGCTTTGGGATCACGGCGGCAGCCGCGCGACGCCGCCAAACGTTGCTGGAGTTCGAGAGCCATGTCCTTGCCGCCCCAGACGAGCCGCCGCGACCGGATGGTCGACCTCCAGCGACTGCCGGACAGCAGGCGGAGGGTGCGACGCATGATGCTCACGGCGGTCCTTTTGCTCGTCGCCCTGCGGCCGGCCTTCGCGGAGGTGCGGATCCTGGCGAGCCCGGGCGGTGACGTGGTGCAGTACCTGAAGGTCTTTGCCGTCATGCGGCAATCCGGCGAGCGGATCGTCATCGACGGGCCGTGCTTCTCGGCCTGTACGCTCGTGCTGAGCACGATCCCCCGCGAGCGGATCTGCGTCACCCGCAGGGCGATTCTCGGCTTCCATGCCGCCCGGGTGATCGACCGGGAGGGTCGCGACTACCCGGCCGCGGAGGCCACCGAGCTGATGGCCTCGACCTATCCGGCGGCGGTCCGCGCCTGGATCGACCGGCATGGCGGCCTGACGCACCGGCCGATTTTTCTGCGTGGCCGGGAGCTGAGCGGATTGTATCGGCGCTGCAGTTAGAGAAGCGCAGAAGTGGTTGTCCCGTGTAGCCCGCATGGAGCCATCAGGGTGTTCACGCCCGTCTGCGAAGGGCTATGGCGGAATGCGGGAGCGGCCTCGGCATGCGGCACGGCCGCTCCCGGATTTCGCTTCGCTCAATCCAGGCTACGGCGCTTACTTCGGCGGCCGGGTTGCCACGGCGCTCGGCCGCGCCAGGACGCGCTCGCTCCATGCGGCGACCGCGGGCGGGGGTGCGATCTCCATCAGCGGCAGGAACTCCAGGAACGGCGCGTAGCAGATGTCGGCGAGCGAGAATTGCTCGGCGACCAGCCAGGTCTTGTCGGCGAGGTGCCGGTCCAGGATGCCGAGGTGCGCCTCGATCTGGGCCTTGGCGTCGGCGATCGCCGCCATGTTCCAGCGCTCCTTGGGCAGAAAGCGCTTGGGAAACACGATGGTGCCGGCGTGCCGGCTGAGCTGCAGGTCGCACAGCTTCATGTGCATGTCGACCAGCGCGCGCTGGCGGACGTCGGTGGGGGTGAGCGGCGGCGCCGGCCGCGTCGCCTCCAGGTAGTTGAGGATCGCGGTCGACTCGTAGAGCAGGAAGCCGTCCTCCTCGAGCGTCGGCACCCGGCCGTAGGGGTTGAGCGACAGGTAGGGCTGCTCGCGGTGGCGGCGCGCCTGCATGTCGACGGTGACGAGCTCGTGCGGAATCTGCTTTTCGGCGAACGCGATCAGCACCCGGCGCGAATAGGTCGAGAGCGGATGGTAGTGCAGCCTGATGCCCATGACGTCCTCCGAGGCGTTGCTATGCGGCTTCCGATTGCCCGCCGGGCGCGGGGCCTTCTGCAGGGATCTCCGGCTCCTCGGCATGCTCGAAGCCGTTGCGCAGGCCGTTGGCCAGCTGCTCGACGGTGAACAGCGCGATCAGCACGCCCGACAGCGGGATCGCCGCATAGAGCGAGGCGATCGGCGTCATCGACGGCATGCGGAAGCTGCCGAACCCGCGCAGGAAGTTGATGTAGCCGAAATACACCATGGTGAGCGCGACGGCCAGCACCACGAGGCGGATGACGACCTCGACGACGAGCCGCGCCCGGCCGTGCAGTGCCTCGGAGAACGCCGTGAGATAGAGGTGATCGTTGCGCCGGGTCGCCGCCGCGGCGCCGATGAAGATGCCGTAGATGAAGAACGTCGAGGTCACTTCCTGCAGCCACAGCCACGGGTGGCCGATGGTGCGGGTGACGATGTCGAGCATCACCGAGGCGGTGAAGCCGAGCAGGGTCAGGCCGCACCCCATCATCAGCAGGCTCTCCACGACGTCCAGCGCCCGCCATTTGAGATGGCGCTGACGCTGCGCGACCAGGTTGGCGCTCATCGCGGCGTCTACCGGACCGCCGCGATCAGCTGGCGGATCCGCGTCGCGTGCGGTCCGAGCTGTTTCGACAGCTGGTCGAGATAGGGCTCGGCGATCGCGATGAAGCCCGACTTGTCGACATCGCCGACCACCTTGACGCCGATCGACTTGAGCTTGGCGATCGACTGGTGCTCCAGCGCAATCGCCTTGTCGGGCTGCAGCCGGCCGACCTCGTCGGCGGCGCCGCGCACCCAGCCCTTCTGGTCGGCGTCGAGCGTGGACCACAGCTTGTCGCTGATCCAGATCACGCTGTTGTTGGCCTCGTGCTCGGAGATCGAGAGCACCGGCGCCACCTCGTAGTGCTTGTTGACCAGGTAGACGTTGACGCCGTTCTCGGCGAAATCGACGACGCCGGTCTGCAGCGACGTGTAGACGCTGCCGAACGGCATGTGGACGGTCTGCGCCCCATAGGCCGGGAACATGGTGTCCTCGGTCGCGGTCGCCTGGACCCGCACCTTGAGGCCCTTGAGGTCCTCCAGCCTGTGGACCTCCCGGCGCCCGTAGAGGCTGCGCAGGCCGAGCGTCGCCAGGCCGATCACGTGCGAGCCCTGCACGGTGTCGTCGATCATCTCGCGCACCGCCTGGGCGACGCTGGCATCGGCAATCGCCTTCTTCAGATGGTCCTCGGAGCGGAACAGGAAGTGCAGCGACATCACGCCGGCCTGGGGCGACACCGTCGCAGTGTTGGCCGACGACGTGACGGCGAAATCGATGTCGCCGGATCTCACGAGCTGCAGCACCTGCGGCTCCTGGCCGAGCTGGGCGCCGGGGAATTGGTCGATCAGCATGGTGCCGTTGCTCGACGCCTTGAGCTTGTCGGCGAAGATGTCGGCCGCCACACCGAAGCCGGTGGTGTGCGGCTGGTCGTAGGCGAAGCGGTAGTGATGGACCTCCTGGGCGGCCGCGCCGGCCGCGCCGAGCACGGCCGCCGCCAGACCCAGGGCGGCAAGACCCGTTCGCTCGAGCATGGTCCTCCCCTCCGTGTTGTTGTTGTGAGGCGCTGCGTTGTCAGGATGCCATGCCGTGCGCCCGGGCGAAAACGGAAATCTCGCGCCGGAGAGCCGTAGGGTGGGCAAAGGCGCCTCTTGGCGCCGTGCCCACCCGCGGCCGTGATGCGAGGTGTGGCCCGTCTCCCGTTTGCGGCGGTGGGCACGCTTCGCTTTGCCCACCCTACGACTCGGCGGCAGAAAGCCGTCACGCGGCGGCGGCGACGCGGGCCTGCAGCTTCGGCGCGAACGAGGCGGCGTCGGACATCGCCCAGCAGGCCGCGTAGTCCGGCCGTGAGGTGCCGGCGACGAGCTCGCCCGGCGCCAGGAACGGGTAAATGTCGGCGAAGGTCTTGACCTCGGTCGGCGACACCCGCTTGACGATGTGCATCGGAGTGAGGTGGCGCGGGTGGTCGAGGCCGGCGGCGCCGACCAGATCGGCGAGCGCCAGCAGGGTCTGCTGGTGGAACCGGAACACCCGCTCGGCCTTGTCGGGCACCACCAGCGCCCGCTGGCGCCGCTGGTTCTGGGTGGCGACGCCGGACGGGCAGTGGTCGGTGTGGCAGGCCTGCGCCTGGATGCAGCCGAGCGCGAGCTTGAAGCCGCGGGCGGCGTTGCACCAGTCGGCGCCGATCGCCATGGCGCGTGCCATGTCGAAGCCGGTGATGACCCGGGCGCTGGCGCCGAGCCGGATGGTGTCGCGCAGGCCGGCCCCCACCAAGCAGTTGCGCGCGAACACCAGGCCTTCGCGCAGCGGCGTGCCGACGTGATCGACGAACTCGAGCGGCGCCGCTCCGGTGCCGCCTTCCTTGCCGTCGACCACCACGAAGTCGGGCCGGATGCCGGTCTCCAGCATCGCCTTGCACAGGCCCATGAACTCCCATGGATGGCCGATGCACAGCTTGAACCCGACCGGCTTGCCGCCGGACAATTCGCGCAGCCGGCCGATGAAATGCATCATCTCGATCGGGGTCGAGAACGCCGAGTGGCGCGCCGGCGAGATGCAGTCGACGCCGAGCGGCACGCCGCGTGCCGCCGCGATCTCGGGCGACACCTTCGGGCCCGGCAGCACGCCGCCGTGGCCTGGCTTGGCGCCCTGCGACAGCTTGATCTCGACCATTTTGACCTGCGGCTCGGCCGCCTGTCGGGCGAACTTTTCGGCGCAGAACGAGCCGTCGTCGTTGCGGCAGCCGAAATAGCCGCTGCCGATCTCCCAGATGATGTCGCCGCCGAACGTCCGGTGATGCTCGCTAAAGCCGCCCTCGCCGGTATCGTGGGCGAAGCCGCCGAGCCTGGCGCCCTTGTTGAGCGCGCGGATCGCGTTGGCGCTGAGCGCGCCGAAGCTCATGGCGGAGATGTTCAGCAGCGACAGCGAGTAGGGCTGCCGGCAATCCGGGCCGGCGACGCTGACCCGCAGGTCCTCGGGGCGGGCCGCGTGCGGCGCCGGCGCCATCGAATGGTTGATCCACTCGAAGTTGACGCCGTAGACGTCCTGCTGGGTGCCGAGCGGCCGCTTGTCGAGCTGGCCCTTGGCGCGCTGGTAGACGACGGCACGCTTGGAGCGGTTGTACGGCGTGCCGTCGGTGTCGCTCTCGAGGAAGTACTGGCGGATCTCGGGCCGCACCTTCTCCAGGCCGAAGCGGATATTGGCGAGGATCGGGTAGTTGCGGCGCAGGCTGTGCCGGGTCTGCACCATGTCCCAGATGCCGATCGCGCTGAAGGCGACGCACAGCGCGAACGGGGTGAGAAAGTAGGGGCTGGCCAGCGCCAGCGCGCCGAACACCACGATGCCGGCGAGGCTCGCAATCAGTGCCACGTATCGCATGTCTGCCTTCCCCCAACGTCGCCGCGCCGCCCGAATAATGTCACGTAGCCCGCATGGAGCGAAGCGCAATGCGGGTGCGGCGTCGGAGGCGCACGAGGCCGGGCATGACGGCTGAAAGGTTGTGCATCAGCCCAACCGGGTTGGGTGTTCCACCCAATCCGACATGCTCTACCGTCGCCGCATGAACCTCGCATGTCGCCGCCCCGGCTGGCTACAGCGCGACCTCGATCAGCTTGGGCCCGAGCGTCCTGACGCCCGCGGTGAACCGCGCGTTGAACTCCTCCATGGTCTCGACGCGGCTCGCCGGCACGCCCATGCCGCAGGACAGCGCCACGAAATCGAGGTCGGGACCGCCGATGTCGAGCACGTGCAGCGCCTTGCGCCCCCACGTTGGCGAGCTAGCGGTCCCGGATAGCCCGGACGAGGCGATTTGGCCAGCGCGCCGGCCCTTGCGGCTAACGTATTGTTGCGTCGCGCTGTGGCGCTGTTACACTTGGATCCGAAGATGGGACAGGGTGAGGTCGCGCCGTCGAGCCATGGTCTCCGGCGCGGCAGGAAGGTATTCGATGGACGACGAGGCCCGGGCGAGCTCCGGCCTCGACCCCGCGCAGCACCCGGGGCCGCGTCGCGGGTCCCCGTGGGGTCGGCGACGGCATGGTTCTGCCGATCGGGAGGCCGGACGCGACCGCGCCACCTATGCGGCGCTCGATCTCGGCACCAACAATTGCCGTCTGCTGGTGG
>JBEKZK010000297.1:0-5803 GCA_049509935.1 Xanthobacteraceae bacterium
CGCGGACGGATCTCGCCACATCGTCCTGCGGCTCAAGCGAGTGCGCAACCCGGACGTCGTATGCCTGGAGCGACTCGAGCAGTTCCTGCACGACACGGAGGAGCTCGGGATCACGGTTCTGCTCGCCGGCCTGCGTCCCGAATTCCTCCACGCGATCGAAAGGCTCCGTTTCCAGGACTGGTTTGCGGCCGACCGGATCTTTCCCGAGGAAGACGACGTGGATTCCGCCACGCTCAAGGCGGTGCGTCGGGCCTACGAGCTTCTGGCGGACAGCAACACCTGCGTGCATTGCGTCCCGGCTCGACGGACCGACCGGACCGAGGCCCGACTTTACTACCTTGTTTGAAGGCCACCGCCGCCCGGCTCTCGTGGCGGTCATCCGATCCGGCTGATCGCCCAGCGGACGTTCCTGCGGACATCCGGGTCGGAATCGTCGGAATGGGCCTCGAGATGAGGCAACGCGGCCGGATCGGCGATCTCGCCGAGGGCCGCGGCGGCCTCCTTGCGCAGGTTGCTCATCGGATGATCGAGCAGGGCCGCGATCACCGGCACGGCCTCGCGCACCCGCAACTTGCCGAGGCTGCGCGCTGCTTTCTGTCGGACCGGCCAATGCGCATCGTCGAGCACAGCCATGAGCTGCTGGGTCGCCGCGAGACAGCCGATCTTTCCGATGGTCTCGGCCGCGATTTCCCGGACCTGCCATTCGGCATCACCGAGCGCGGCCGCCACCGCCTCGGCGGCGTGCGGCAGCCTGGAGAATCCCAGCGCGCCGACGGCGGCCCGCCGCACCTCGGCGTCGGCGTCCCGCGATGCGCCGATCAGCGACCGCAGCGCGGATTCGACTTTCAGATAGCCGATCACGCCAATCGCCTGGACCCGGACCTGCGGATCTTCGTCGCCGAGGGCGCCGACGGCGGGACCCAGCGCTTCCGGCAGCCGGAGCCCCTTGAGCGCGCGCAGCGCCGACGCTCGCACGAACGCGCCGGGATGCCGCACCAGCGGCAACAGCCGCGGAGCCACCTCCTGTGACTTGTGCTCCGCGAGACTCGCGGCCGCCGCGTCGGCCACCGAAGGGTCCACGTCCTCGAGCGCTCCGGCGAGCGCCGTCGCACTGTCGAGGCCATCGAATTCACCCAATGCGACCGCCGCTTGCCGACGGACTTCGGCAGTCTGGTCCGACAATGCCGACGACAGATGGGCGACCGCTTTTGGATTCGCGGTTTCGCCGAGGTCGATCACCGCGACCCGCCGCACCGCCGGGTCCGGATCGGCGAGGCGCACCGAGATTTCGTCGATGTCGCCGAACGGCTCGAACACGGACATGATTCACCGCAGCAGATAGGGAATGTGCACCGTCACCGCACCAGTCGGACAATCGGTCTCGCACGGCATGCAATACCAGCACTCGTCGTACTTCATGTAGGCCTTGCCGGTGATGTCGCTGATGCGCAGCACATCGAGCGGGCAGACGTCGACGCAGACGGTACAACCCTTGTCGGCGATGCATTTGCTCTCGTCGACGAGGACGGGAACGGCAACCGGGACGTTGGCGAGCGGCATTGGCGGCTCCTCGACTCAAGCCGATCGACGGACGCGCTGGCGATCGTAGGCGGTGCGCTCATCCGCGGCGATCGGGACGATGTAGGGAGCGACCGCGCGCTTCCCGCAGATCATGCGTCCGGCCGACTTGCGCAGGATGGTGTGGCAGAACCAGTTCTCGTCGTCGCGAACCGGGTGGTCGACCCGGTTGTGGTAAAGCCCCCAGCGGCTCTCGGTCCGGTACATCGAGGCGCACGCCGCCATTTCCGCACAATCGAGAATCGATGCGACCTCGAGCGCGCGCATCAGCTCGTGGGCGTCGCGCGCCACCATGGCGCCCTCGAGATCCTCGCGCAGCTCGGCGAAGCGTGCCTGCGCGATCTCCATCTTGACGGTGACCTTGGGAGGCTGGAGATAGTCGTTCACCAGCCGGCGGGTCTTGTATTCGATCTGATTGGGCGGGATGCCGTCCTCCCGCAAGGCCGGCGCGAGCACGCGCGCCCGCTCGGCTGACACGTCCGACGGATCGTAGTCGGCCGGCGCCACCTCGGCGGCGAAGTCGATCGCGGCTTCGCCGGCAACGGCGCCGTTGGTGAAGGCGCCGAGCATGTAGTTGTGCGGAACGTTGGCCATGTCGCCGGCCGCAAAGAGGCCCGGTATGGTGGTTCGGGCGAATTCGTCGACGAACACCCCCGACGCGCTGTGGCCGGAGCAGAACCCGATCTCCGAGATGTGCATCTCCACCATCCGCTCGCGATAGTCGGTTCCACGCCGCGCGTGGAACCGGCCGCGGCTCGGTCGCTCGACCTTGTGCAACACGGCTTCGATCCTGGCGACGGTTTCGTCATGCAGGTGATCGAGCTTGAGAAACACCGGACCCTTGCCGGACTGCAACTCGTTGTAGAACTCCTGCATCATCTGGCCCGACCAGTAGTCGCATTCGATGAACCGGTTGCCCTCGTTGTTGGCGGTGTAGGCGCCGTACGGCCCGGCCACATACGCGCAGGCCGGCCCGTTGTAGTCCTTGATCAGCGGATTGATCTGGAAGCACTCAAGATTGGCGAGGCCTGCGCCGGCATGGAACGCCATGGCGTAGCCGTCGCCGCAATTCGCCGCGTTCTCATAGGTGCCCCAGAGATAACCGGAATGCGGAAGGCCGAGGCGGCCGGCCGCGCCCATGCACAGCACGACCGCCTTCGCCCGCAGCACGAGGAACTCGGCGGAGCGGGTGTTGACGGCAATCGCGCCAGCCACCCGTCCGTCTCGCCCGACCAGGAGACGGGTCGCCATGAAGCGATTGGAAATCAACACCTGTGCGCGGCGCAGCTGTCGATAGAGCGCCTTCTTCACGGTGTCGCCGTTCGGCATCGGCAGCACGTAGGTGCCGATATGGTGCACCTTCTTGACATCAAAATCGCCGTTCTCATCCTTCTGGAAGCGGATCCCGAAGCGGTCGAGCTCCTGGATGATGTCGAAGCAGCGCTGAGCATACTTGTAGACCGGCGCCTGATCGCAGATGCCGTCGTTGGCGATGGTGATCTCCTTGGTGTACTGCTCCGGAGTGGCGTGCCCGGGAACGACAGCATTGTTCAATCCGTCCATGCCCATCGAGATCGCCCCGGAGCGCTTGACGTTGGCCTTCTCCAGCAGCACGACGCGCGCCTGCGGATCGCGCGCCTTGGCCTTGCAGGCAGCCATCGGTCCGGCGGTGCCGCCGCCGATCACCAGGACGTCGCACTCCACCTCGGACAGGCCCGTACGGATCTCGTCCATTCCCGCCCCCGTCAGTCTGGCGCGACAGCCGGCGCGCCCGCCGGTTGCGCGGCCTCGACGGCGAGCTCGCGCAGATAGGCCCAGGGATAGATCCCGCGGTCGTGCCCGTCGGAGAACACCAGATTGACCCCGTATTGGCCGACCGGGCGGACGTCGCGGATTTCAATATCCTCGCCCGGCGTGGCTGCAGTCCCGTCGAGCTCGGCGCGCAAGGTGTCGGACGACCGGCTGTTCTCCCGCAGCAACCTGGCGCTCAGCCGGAGCGCCGTCGCGTCGTCCCACACGACCTCGAGCGATCGCCGATCCTTCATCAACCTCAGCTCGACTGGAACCATCGCCAACCTCCCGCAATGGATATCAGTCGCTCACGACGATCGATCACCGGCGGACGCGGACGCCAACGCACACAACAAATCGACACGCGGCAAGCGACGAAGCTCAACCGATTGCCTCCACGTAGGTCATCACCAGATAGATCACCGCTTCGATCGATCCGGGATTGCGGTAGCTGTGCGGCACGTCGGCATCGAACAGGATGGCATCGCCCTCCGAAAGCGCCGCCGGCCGATCCTTGCCGGTGACGATCTCCACCGCACCGCTCGCCACGATCAGGTTCTCGCGGGTCCCGGGTGCATGCGCGTCGGCATCCTCGCGGTGATGCGGCGCGATGCGCAGCTCGTAGAATTCCACCCGCCGTTCGCCGTCGAACGGAAACAGTGCACGCGATGTGAAACGACTGTCGCTCGATGTCAGCACCTTGGAACGGTCTCGCCGCAGAATCACCGAACCGCGGGAGTCCCGTGCAACGAATAGATTGGCAAAGGGCACGCCAAGGGCCGCCGCAACCTTCCACAACAGACTGATCGTCGGCACGCTCTTGCCGGTCTCGATCTGCCCGAGCATCGCCCGGCTCACGCCGGACAGCTTGGCCAGCCGCTCGAGCGAATGACCTCGGCGTTTTCGCAGCCGCCGCAGGTTTCGACCGACGATCGAAGACAGATCGGTGAAAGCATCTCCCGCGTCGTCGCGATCGCATTGGGCTCCGGCCGACCGGACGGGAAGACCGCTCTCACTCATCGCTCGGTCCAGCGAAGAATTCGACCCGACGAGGTAACAGGGACGCCACTCGAAAATTCGTCACCGGATCCCGGCCGCCGAATACGGTGATCAGGCGCGTATGTGATCGCAAACATCACATAGCCCCGCGCGCGCGGTGGGCGCCTGGCAATTTGCGCAAGGGTCGCTCCTATCATCCGAGACCGAACAGGCGGCAAGGGCCTCGTAAGATCGGCGCTCGACAGGACTACGGGCCGACGTCGGCGCCACCACGCCAACAATACATTATTTCTATAGACTTACACTAAGGTGTTGTCAACTTGGCCGTTCACCGCTGCCAGGTAGCCCCCTTGAACTTCTCATTAATACGCACCCCCAATCGGCGCGATGGCTCACACCGCGCGGTCAGGCTGCCGGCTTGAGTGATCCTGGGGATGTCGTGCAATGCTGCGGGGCGACCGCGGAGCAAGATGCTCTGGTTCCACTGGCGTCGACCGACGCGGCTGCTTCCGGTCGTGCCCTCAATCCCGGAGACGCCAACCTGGCGACGCTGCCGGCAGATGAACCCCGCTCGTCACAGCCCGCGGTGGCCGCGCCCGCTCTGCAGGCGAAGAAGCGCCGTGACCAGCGCATCGACGTCCTCGAACGTGTTGTAGAAGGCAAGCGAGGGACGGACCGTGCTCTCGACCCCGAAGCGCCGCAGGATCGGCTGTGCGCAATGATGGCCGGCGCGGACAGCGATCCCTTCGCGATCGAGCGCCTGGCCGACATCCTCCGAGCGGCACTCGTCGAGAACGAAGGACAGCACGCTAGCCTTCTCGGTCGCCGTCCCGATCAGCTTCAGGCCGGGAACGCCGAGCATTTTCTCGGTCGCATAGCCCAGAAGCTCGTGCTCATAGCGGTTGATCGTCTCCATGCCGATGGCCTCGACGTAGTCGAGGGCGGCGCCGAGCCCGACGGCGTCGGCGATATTGCCGGTGCCGGCCTCGAAACGGTCCGGAGCCCCTTGATAGGTGGTCTTCTCGAAGGTGACGTTGGAAATCATGTTGCCGCCGCCCTGCCAAGGCGGCATGGCGTCGAGCACGTCAGCCTTGCCATAGACCACTCCGATTCCGGTCGGGCCGAATATCTTGTGGCCTGAGAAGACATAGAAGTCGCAATCGAGCGTCTGCATGTCGACCGCCATGTGCGACACCGCCTGCGCGCCGTCAACGAGCACGCATGCGCCATGTCGACGGGCCATTGCGACCATCTCGCGAGCCGGCGTCACCGTCCCGAGCGCGTTGGACACATGAGCAAACGCCACAATGCGGGTCTTGGGGCCGAGCAGCTTTTCGTACTCGTCGAGCAGAATTTGGCCGCTATCGTCGACCGGCGCGACGCGCAGGCGCGCTCCCGTTTCCATACACAACTGCTGCCACGGCACGATATTGGC
>JBEKZK010000298.1:0-5798 GCA_049509935.1 Xanthobacteraceae bacterium
TCGATCCGCTCGTGGTAGGGGACATGGGTGTAGGGCCCGTGGATGCGCACCGCCTCGCGCAGCATCTCGGTGAGCGGCCGGCCCTGGCGCACCAGATCATAGTAGCACGCGCTGGCGCCCACCTGGTCGCGGGCGAGGATGCGATCCTCGAGCTTGTCGTAGAGCGCACGCGCTGATGGGGCATCGACGGCTGCGGCAAGCGGCATGGCAACCCCTGCGAGGCACGTCCGGCTCGCCATCGGCCGACGCGCCGGCAACGATATGATATCACCCGTGGCTTTCCTGACAATGCCGGATCGCCGGCCTCGCCAGCCCTGGTGATGATCGCATCGCGGTCGACGGCACGCGCGGGAGCCGGACCTGTGGCCTCTCGGTCGGTGTTGCGCGGTGAACGGCTACGCGCGCTGCTGCCGGCCGAACCAGAACAGCATGACCAGGAACACGATCAGCGATCCCTGCACCGCCAGATAGAACCCGAGCGGGAAGCCGAGGACCGGGACCGTCACCTTGTTGAGCGCGGTGATGAAGATGTGGACCACCAGGAAATGGCCGATCCACAGTCCGAGCATCACCAGCATGAGGTTCTTGGTGCGCGACCAGCTCGCGTGGTGCGCGCGCAGCACGGGATGCAGCCGTTCGACAGCGTTCGTCATCGCTCGCGTTCCCTTGTTCGACGGGGCGGCCGGCAAGCGCCGGCCCCTCGCGGTGGTTTCCGATCGGGGTCCACATTGCGCGGGATGGCTGGGCGGCTGAATGACCTGGCTCACGCAAGGCGCGCGGGAACCGGGAAAATATCGCTGCCGCGCGTGATCCGGCTCACATTGCCGCGATGCGACTACAGCGCTTCCCGGTCACGGTGAACCACTTGTTGCGGCGCCTCGACCGGGGAAGCGCTGGAGATTCCGTTGTTGGCGCCTGTCCTTGATCGGCAAACCGGGTCCACTTCGCCGGGACATGCGGTTGCACCGCTACCTCGCGCTTGAACGCCCCGGCGCGTTGGCCGTATTGTGCCGGCGGCGCCGCGGATTCCATCGGCCGGATCGAGAGTCGGTCCGGCCGACCCGACACGTTGGGCCGCCGGACCGGGAGGAGTCGTCATGAAATTCCTGTGGTTTCACCTGATGCCCTACCGGGAGCTGCCCGACGACTTCAAGGACAAGCACCCCTCGGTCTGGGTCGACATCCACTCCTCGCTGTTCGACCCGCGGCGGGCGCATCACATGTACAACGACTTCCTCGATGAGCTCGAGTTCGCCGCCGAATGCGGCTACGACGCCATCTGCTGCAACGAGCATCACTCCAACGGCTACGGACTGATGCCGTCGCCGAACCTGGTGGCCGCGGCGCTCGCCCGGCGCACCACCGACACCGCGATCTGCGTGCTCGGCAACAGCCTCGCGCTCTACAACCCGCCGACCCGGGTGGCCGAGGAGTTCGCCATGATCGACTGCATCTCCGGCGGCCGGCTGATCGCCGGCTTCCCGGTCGGCACGCCGATGGACACCACGTTCGCCTACGGCACCAACCCGAGCCAGCTGCGCGAGCGCTATCACGAGGCCCACGACCTCGTCCTGCGCGCCTGGACCGAGAAAGAGACGTTCGCCTTCAACGGGCGCTTCAACCAGCAGCGCTACGTCAACATCTGGCCGCGGCCGATCCAGCAGCCGCACCCGCCGATCTGGATCCCGGGCGCCGGCTCGGTCGAGACCTGGCGCTGGGCCGCCGAGATGGACTACGTGTTCTGCTATCTGTCGTACTACGGCTACAAGATGGCGCAGAACGTCATGAAGGGGTTCTGGGAGGAGATGGCGCGGCTCGGCAAGGACCGCAATCCCTACCGGGCGGGCTTCGCCCAGGTGGTCGGCGTGGCCGAGAGCCGGCAGCAGGCGATTGACCTCTATACCGGCCCCGCCGAGTATTTCTACGGGCGCTGCCTTCACGTCGACGCGCGCTTTGCCGGGCCGCCCGGATACGTGACCGAGGCGACCCAGCGCGCCGGCATCGAGAGCCAGATCAAGATGGCGGCGCAGGGACGGGCCGCGAGCGGCCCGTCGACCAATGCCTCCTCGGCGACCAAGATGCAGTCGCTCGCCCGCGACATGAAGGGCATCGTCGACAACGGCTACGTCATCGTCGGCTCGCCCGACGAGGTCGTCGAGCAGCTCCGCGAGCTCGCCGCCACCCTCAACATCGGCCAGCTCATGCTGCTCATGCAGTTCGGCAACATGCCGACCCACCTCACCAAGTACAATACGCAGCTGTTCGCCGAGAAGGTGATGCCGAAGCTCAAGGGCCTGTTCTCCGAGTGGGAGAACCGGTGGTGGCCGCAGCCGATGGATCGGCGGCAGCGCGCGACCCTGCCGGCCTTCACGCCGGCCGCAGCCGAGTGACACGGCGTTGAGCGAGCCCGCCACCACGACCGTCACCGTCAACGGATTTGCGACGCGGGTCTGGCGCAAGGGCTCCGGCCCGCCGATCGGGTTCCTCGCCGGCTATGGCGGCCTGCCGCGCTGGGTGCCGTTCCTCGACCGGCTCGCCGCGACGCGGACCGTGATCGTGCCGTCGCTGCCGGGCTTTCCGGGCGGCGACCGCGGCCACACGGTGCTCGACACCCACCTCGATTGGGTGCTGGCGGTGCGCGACCTCATCGACAAGGCCGGTCTCGCCGGCGCCGATCTGGTCGGCAGCTCGGTCGGCGGCTCGTTCGCCGCCGAGGTCGCGGCGAGCTGGCCGGACCGGGTGAAAAGGCTGGCGCTGATCGCGCCGTTCGGCCTGTTCGACGAGACCGATCCGCCGACCGACCCGTGGGCGCAGAAGGCCGACGACGTCGCCGCCCTGATGACCCACGACCCCAACATCTGGCGCCGGTTGAAGGAGATGCCGGCCGGCGCCAACTCGATCGAGTGGCCGATCGAGCAGACCCGCGCGGCGGAAGCCGCCGCCCGCATCTTCTGGCCGCTCGGCAACACCCGGCTCGCCCGCCGCCTGCCGCTGATCGCGGCGCCGACCCTCATCCTGTGGGGCGAGAGCGACCGGATCATGCCGCGCAGCTACGCCGGCGCCATCGCGGCGGCGATCGCGGCCGGGACGCACGCGACGACCGAGACGACAATCATCGCCGGCGCCGGCCACCTCGCCGAGCTCGACCGGCCCGACGAGGTCGCGGCCGCCATCCTGCGCTTCATGGGCTGACCGCCGGAGCGACGCTCAATCCTGGATCTCGACCGCCAGGCCTCTGCGGACCACCGTGGAGATCTCCGAAATTGTGCTCCTGAACGGCGACAGCAGCGGGTGGAGCCGGTTCTTGCCGATCAGCATGTCGTGCATGGCGAGATAGTCGATGCCGGTGCCGAGGAAGCAGGCGATGGCGTCGGCCGGCGTCTCGACGATGGGCTGGCCCCTGACATTGAGCGAGGTGTTGAGCAGCACCGGCACGCCGGTCAACGCCTCGAATTCCTGGAGCAGCCAGTACAGACGCTCGTTCTGGTCGCGCCGGACCGTCTGCACGCGCGCGGTGCCGTCGACGTGAACGATCGCCGGGATCCTGTCGATCCATTCCGGGCGGACGCGCTTGACGACCAGCATGAACGGCGATTCCTCCTCGCCCTCGAACACCTCGCTCGCCCGTTCGGCGAGGACGATCGGGGCGAACGGGCGGAACGACTGCCGGTGCTTGACCCGCTTGTTGAGCTTGTCCTTCATCTCCGCCTTGCGCGGGTCGGCCAGGATGCTGCGGTTGCCGAGAGCGCGAGGTCCGAACTCGGAGCGACCCTGGAACCAGCCGAACACGTGGCCCTCGGACAGCAGCTTCGCGGTATCCCGGCAGATGTCGGCGCTGGTCGTGTTGGTGGTCTGCAGACGAACCGGCCACCTGTGCGCGGCGTCGCGCGCCTGCGCGTCGGAATAGGTGACGCCCAGGCAGGCCTGCCGCATGACGAACGACCGCGGTTTCTTCAGGATCGCCAGGTGGCCGTAATAGGCGCAGCCGATCGCTATTCCGTCGTCGCCCGCGGCCGGCTGGATCCAGACATTGTCGAAGCCGGCCTCGCGCACGATCCGTCCTTTGGCCACGCAGTTCAGCGCCACGCCGCCGGCGATGCACAGGTTCCTGGCGCCGGTCGTCTCGCGCAGCCAGATCGCGCGCTTGAGCAGCACCCTCTCGGTGTCGTCCTGAACCCGCCAGGCGACATCCTTCCAGTGCGGCATCGACGGGCTCGCCTCCCAGCTCGGCTCGCGCAGCGGCAGGAACGGCTTGTCGAGCTCCATTCCCCACTCGGGGAACTCCAGCTCGTCGCCGTCGCCGGTGATCAGCGGCCTGATTCCGTCGGGACGGCCATAGGGCGCCAGCCCCATGACCTCGCCGCACTTGTTCCAGTGCCCGAAGATGTAGATCGACACCCGGCTGTAGAGCGCGCCGAGGCCCGGCATGTAGTAGAACTCGTCGCTGAGGAATCCGCGAACCGGCTTCAGCCAGATCTTCTTCAGCGTCTCGATCGCGGATCCGGCGAACCGGTAGTAGCTCTCGGATTCGCGCGCCAGCGGATCGACATGCTCGGTCAGCTGGCCGGGCTCGGCGATGTCGGAGCAGTAGTTGCCCACCCCGTCGACCACCATCACGACCCCCTCGTCGAAGGGACACGCCGCAAAGGCGCTGTAGGCGTGGGCCAGATGATGCGAGACCGTCACGACCTTGTTGGATTTCGAGAGGTACAGGGGGTCCTTCGCCGCCTGGATGCGTTCCTCGTTGTCCATGACCTCGGGCACGTCCTGCGACACCATGCGCAGCTCCAGGTCCTCGACCGGCAGGACGTAGCAGTTGCGCACCACGAGATCGACGTCGTCCAGCGAAATGCCTTCCGCCGCCAGGCAGTAGTCGACGACCTTGCCGTAGAACCCGGTGTCGTGCTTCTTTCGCGTGATCCGCTCCTTGGTGATCGCGCAGGCGATCTCGCCGTCGCGCAGCAGGCAGGCGCTGACGTCGTGGTCGTAGGCGTTGATCCCGAGGACATAGGTGTGCTGTTTCGCCATCGATCTGGTTCCGGCAGGAGTCGTCATGAAACGTGGCGCTGGACGGGGATTGCGCTGCCGGCCCGGCCATGCCGCGCCGGGCGGGGGCGGGCGACGGCGCCGCGTCGCGGGGTGACAGTCCGGTCGAGCGCGCGTGCCGGACCGTGCGTGCGGACGTCGTGTCCGCAGCGGACGTCCGTTTCCTGCTCGCCGGACGCTGGACTCAAAGCTCTCACCCGTGTTGACTACATCGTCCCGCGGCGGCCGACATGCCGACCGCTCGGATATCGCCTGCCGAGCGGGGCAGGAGTTTTCCTGGGCTGGTGGAACCCGGGTTCGCGCCCGGGACACTGACAGGACATCATCGAACATCATCGACGACGGCTCTTGACCCCGGCCGGCTACTAGGAGTAGTGTTCGCGACCCTAGAGGACAAGGTGGCAACATGACAAGTTCGATTCGCGTTATGTTGAGCTCCGCGCTGCACGGCCTCGTTCGCGGCTTGGCGATCGTCTCCCTGGTCGTGGCATGGTCCGTGAGTCACATCGGGACCTATGCGCTCGGTGTCGTCGGGTTGTCCAGCCTGGCCTGGACCGTGACCGCGACACCCGCCGATGCCGGCTATCGCCGGTGGCGGCGCTGGCGCCGGTGGCGCCGCTGGTGATTGGAGAGGTACGCTGAGCGTACCTCTCGGCAATTGCACAAAAACTGATCCGGGCGTGGGCAAGGTCGTGCCCACGCCCGTCGTCGTTTGGGGCGCGGCGCTGATGGTTGGTTGGTCAAGAGTAAAT
>JBEKZK010000299.1:0-5791 GCA_049509935.1 Xanthobacteraceae bacterium
CTGCATGGTCAGATCCACTTCATGGTGTTGATGCTATGAGCGAGCGTGGCCCCGGCCCACACGGCGATCAGGCACAATAGCACGGAGAAACAGATGTTGGCACCCGCGTAGGCCCACTCGCCGTCGTTCATGAGATTGAGCGTCTGCAGGCTGAACGACGAGAACGTGGTGTATCCGCCGCAGAATCCGGTCATCACGAATTGACGTGCGGTCGAGCCGACATAGATGCGGCCGTCCGGTCCGGTGAGCGCTCCGAAGAACCCGATGATGAACGAGCCAGTCACATTGATGAGCATCGTTCCGAACGGAAACGTCTCGCCGACCAGGCCGGCGACGACGCCCGAGAGCAGATAGCGGCCGGCCGTCCCCAGCGCGCCGCCCAAAGCAATCCAGAGTAGATTTTCCATTGAAACGTCGATCTCCGCCGTTGCCGACCGGGTGAGGCTCCATGGGTCTCCCTCCTCGAGCCGATCGAATGCATGCCAATTCGGCCTTTATGGCACCGATGATCATCGAGGCCACCGTCATTTGACCACCAGCACGGGGCACCGGGCGAGCTGCACGATGCGGTCCGCCCGGCTGCCGATCATCCGCTCGTACACGGCGGAATGGCCGGTGGCGCCGATCACCAGCAGGTCCACGCCGAGCTCGGCGGCGAGCTCGACGATGTCGCGCACCGGATGGCCCGCCAGCACGTGGGTCTGCAGGTGCACCTGGCTCTCCTCCGCCATGGCGCGGGCGCGCTGGAGCACGCCATGGAACCTGCGCGCGGCCGAACCGGTCTCCTGGCGGACCTCCTCGATGAATTCCGGCATGTTGGAGACCTCCTCCACCGACACCATGTGCAGCTCGGACTGGTTCTGCCTGGCGATCGCGAGCGCCATGGCCAGCGCATGGAACGCGTGCTCCGAGCCGTCATTGGCGTGCAGCACTTTGCGGAACATCGGGGCTCCTCCTATTCGGCCTCTCCGGCAACCTGCCGAAGCGGCGCCGCTCCGATCGACCCGACCGGCGCGTCCTGCGACTCCGGCCTGGGCAGCAAGTGGTGCGGCAGATAGAAAGCGTTGGCGATGACCGTCGGGATCACGGCGCTCGCGATGACGGCGGCGACCAGCGCCGAGTACTGGCCCCGGTCGATGATGCCGTGCGACAGCCCGAACAAGGACGAGATCGTTCCGAAGGTGAGTCCGGTTGACATCAGCAGGGTCGTGTACATCGCTTCCTTGCTCGGTGAGCCGAAGATCCTGGTGACCGGATAGACACCGACGATTTTCGTACCGATCTTGACGACGAGGAAGAAGACGAAAGCAGCCGGCGCCGCAACGAGCGCCGGTATCGAGACGAACGATCCGGCGCGAATGAAGTAGAACGGCGTGAGCAATCCGAATGTCAGAGTGCGCAATCGTCGAACCAGGGCGTGATCCTTGCCGACGGTGCCGGCCAGCACCATTCCGATGAGGTAGGCCGGCAGGACCGCTTCGCTGTCCGCCCAGGTCGCCAGCGCGCCCATGCCCAGCAGGCACAGCAGCAGGAATTTCGTCTCGAGCTCGGACGGCCGGCCGCCATAGAGCCGGAAGAAGCGCGGCGTGAGCCACGGCAGGATCACGAAGACGACCACGCCGACTGACAGGAAGATCAGCGTCCTCATGGTGAACGGCGCGAAAATGAGACCGAGCGCCACCACGGTCCCGAGATCGGTGATGAAGCAGGCGGCGAGGATCGTCTTGCCGTACTCGGTCGTGTTGAAGCCGAACTCGATCATCACCGCATAGACGACCGCCACCGAGGTGGTCGACATGGCGACGCCGGCGAGCCAGCTCGGCATGACCTGCCATCCGAGCAGATAGTAGGCGGCGGCCGCGCATCCCAGGAATGGAAGGAGGAAGCTCACGAGCCCGACCGCGACCGCCTCCTTCCATTTGAGCCGGAAGACCTGCGGGTCGAGCTCGGCGCCGGCCAGAAAGGTCAGGACGATGGCGCCGATGCCAGACAGAAACTTGACCCAGGATTCGTCGGTGCCGAGCACCGCAGAGCCGATCGCCGCGCCGATGACGAGCTGGGCGATCGTTCCGACGACGATCTCGGAGAGGGCGGTCGAAATCCGCAGCCAGATCGAGATGAGGCTCGCGATCAACGCCAGACCCAACCACAGTGCCGCCAAGGCCCATACAGCTGTCATCCGCCATTCCCCGCTCGTCGCCAACGTCCGCACGCACGTCGTCACGGTGACGCGACCGCGGAGCAGATGCTTGGATGCAGAGGGAGCACTCGGGCAGGCTCCTACCGACGCCAAGCGTCCGGTAGGAGTCATCAGCCTCGTCGGCGGTTACGGGGGACCCCATCCCCAAACGATGTCGGAGAATTCTACCCCAGAATCGAGCGAAGACAAGGGTAGAATGACATCGCAAATGCCGGAAGTGCCGTCCGGGGCAATTCAGGCGGGGTGCAGCGGCCTCAGAACGGACTGCGGAACACGGCTGCCTCCCCGAGCTCGTGCTCGATCTCGAGAAGCCGGTTGTATTTCGCGATCCGCTCGCCGCGGCTGAGAGAGCCGGTCTTGATCTGGCCTCCATCCATCGCAACCGCGAGGTCGGCGATGAAGGTATCATCGGTCTCGCCCGAGCGGTGCGAGACGACGAAACGCCAACCCGCGGCGCGGCACATCTCGATCGCCTCGATGGTCTCGGTCACCGTGCCGATCTGGTTGAGCTTGACCAGGACTGCATTGGTGGTGCCTTCGGCGATGCCACGCTCGATGAATCTCGTGTTGGTCACGTAGATGTCGTCGCCGACGATCTGAATGCGGCCGCCGAGCGCCGCGGTGTGCTCACGAAAACCTTCCCAGTCGTTTTCGCCCAGACCGTCCTCGATCGACACGATGGGATACGTGTCGATCCATCGCCCATAGAGCTCGGTCAGCTCCCGGCTGGTCTTGCGCCCTTCGCCCGATTTGGCCAGCTGGTATCCGCCTTCGACGCCGAACGCGGAGGCCGCCGGATCGAGCGCTATCGCGACATGCGTTGCCGGGATGAGGCCGGCCGCCCGGATCGCCTCGATGATCAGCTCGCAGGCTTCCTGATTGGAGCGCAGCTGCGGCGCAAATCCGCCCTCGTCTCCGACGCTGGTGGCGTAGCCCCGCTTCTTCAGGAGCGATTTCAGCGCATGAAACGTCTCGGCGCCATAGCGTAACGCCTCGGCAAAAGTCGGCGCTCCATGCGGCACCAGCATGAATTCCTGGAAGTCGAGCGAGTTGTCGGCGTGGCTGCCGCCATTGATGACATTCATCATCGGCACTGGCAGCCGGGACGCTCCGGGGCCGCCGAGGTAAAGATAGAGCGGCAGACCCATCACGCCGGCGCCGGCGCGGGCCACCGCCATCGAGACGCCGAGGATGGCGTTTGCCCCGAGCCTGGACTTGTCCGCGGTGCCGTCGAGCCCGATCATCAGGCGATCGATGTCGGGCTGGCGAGTGGGATCGAGGCCGGCGATCGCCGGCCCGATCACGTCATTGACGTTCGCCACCGCACGCCGAACTCCCTTGCCGCCGTAGCGGTCCGGGTCGTGGTCGCGCAACTCGAGCGCTTCGTGCTCGCCGGTCGAGGCGCCCGAAGGCACCGACGCCACCGTGCGCTGCCCGTCAGCGAGCTTCACGGCGACCCGCACTGTTGGATTTCCACGGGAATCGAGAATTTCCAATGCCTCGACGGCAGCGATCGTCGTGCTCAAGACATCCTCCCCGGGCGATTGCGGACAGCGCACGCCGGTCGGCGCAGGCCGTTTCGACACGGTACCTAGAGCACATCTCGAGCCCCTTGACACCGCTGTCGATCGGCACCGCAATGGTGCTCGTTGCCGCGCATGGCCGGGAAGCGCTGCAGTGACGCGCGCCGTCGTGGGCGGACCAGCGGAAACAGAATTCCATCATCGGCACGAGGCCAATCATGCCATCGCTGGACGCCGCGCAGGTGTCGCCCGCGACTCTTCCCATCATCGACATTGCGGGTCTCGCGAGCGAGCACGCCGCCGACCGCCGCGCCGTCGGCGCCGCCCTGCGCGCCGCCTGCCTCGACAAGGGCTTCTTCTACATCCGCAATCACCACATACCCGAGCCTCTCGTCGATGCCGTATTCGCCGAGACCGCGGCGTTCTTCGCTCTGCCGGCCGAGCAGAAGAATGCGGTCGACAAGGCGAGGTCGCGGGCCAATCGCGGCTACGAGCCGCTGCAGGCGCAGACGCTCGAGCCCGGCGCCCCGCCCGATCTCAAGGAGGGCTTCTACATCGGCCCCGAGCATGCGGCCGACGACCCGCGGGTCGTCGCCGGCAAGTTCAACCACGGCCCCAACCAATGGCCGGCGGGCCGGCCGGGCTTCCGCACCACCATGGAGGCCTACTTCGCCGAGATGCTGGCGCTGGGCCACCGGCTGATGGGCGGCCTGGCGCTGTCGCTCGATCTGCCGGAGGACCACTTCGCGGCATTCACGACCGATCCGATGGCGACGCTGCGGCTGCTGCATTATCCGCCGCAGCCGGCCCACGGCGATCCGGCGCAGAAGGGCGCCGGCGCGCACACCGATTTCGGCGGGTTGACGCTGCTGCGCCAGGACGCCGTCGGCGGGCTGCAGGTATGGGACCAGGAAACGGGCGGCTGGATCCACGCGGTCCCGGTGCCGGAGACCTACGTGGTCAACCTCGGCGACATGATCGCGCGCTGGACCAACGACCGCTACCGCTCGACGCTGCACCGTGTGGTCAACCGCTCGGGCCGCGAACGCTATTCGCTGCCGTTCTTCTACGTCGGGAACTACGACCACGTCGTCACCTGCATCCCGACCTGCCTGGCGCCGGGCGAGTCGCCGAAGTACGCGCCCACGACGGTGGAGGCGCACCTGCGCGACATGTACGGCCGCACCTACGGGAAAAGCTGACGGATCAGCGAGCCCGGGGCGACGGCAGAGTGCCTGTTCGGGCGGCGGCAACAAGACCATCCCGGGAGCGCTCTGCTCAAAATGAGGGCAGACTGCCGAGGCGACCCGTGGCAACGCCGGGCCGCGATGTGGCGCAAGGCTTGCTTCGTGAGCGGTACGTCCGCGGGCGAGAGTCCCGAGCAGAACGGCGCGGAACGACGGAGAGACCCGAAACATGATCGGATCCTGGCTCGCACGCAGCGCCACGGCGGCTGCCTTGCTGATCGGCGCCAACGTCGCCGTTGCGGCAGCCGAAAAAGTCACGTTCATGATCGACTGGCTTCCGGCCGGCGACAAGGCGGTGCCCTATCTCGGGGTGCAGAAAGGCCTGTTCGCCGCCGAGGGGCTGGAGGTGACAATCCAGTCGGGCCGCGGCTCGTCGGATGTCGTGACGAAGCTCGGCACCGGCGCCGCAGATATCGGCACCGGCGGTCTGTCCGCGCTGCTGCAGGCGCGGGCGCAGAGCCAGGTGCCGGTCAAGGCCGTGCTGTCGATCTACACGCTGCAGCCCGACGCCATCTTCACCACCGAGGGGTCTGGCATAACATCGCTCAAGGATCTGGTGGGCAAGAAGATCGCGACGGCAACGTTCTCGTCGTCGAACGTGGTGTGGCCGCTGCTGCTGCAGAGTAACGGCGTCGATCCCGCGACGGTCGACCTGCTCAAGGCCGATCCCGGCGCGCTGGCGCCGATGCTGGCAACCGGGCAGGTGGTCGCCACCATCAACTGGGTCACGGTGGCGCCGGCCTTCGAGAAGCCGCTCGGCGAGACCGGCAAGAAGCTCAAGACGATCCCGTGGTCGGAATATGGCTTTCAGGGTTACGGCC